>NZ_CAJMZG010000020.1:0-177817 GCF_905220255.1 Paraburkholderia sp. J69-1
AACCTATCGCTTGCATTTAAATCGCGTTTAAAAGCTTTTTAAAATTATTTAAAGAGGGTGCAAATAAAAATCTAATGCGCATTAAATCGTCGATTTCCTAAAGTTTCTCTAAAACCCGCCGATACACGCGTGTGTAGTGTTTAACTACTGACTTAAAAAGCACGCAACACCAAAAAGAGTGCGGGGGCTTCTGCGCATGCGCCAGCGTGCGGGAAGCGAGAAACATGCATTGCCGATGGAATGACCACACGCGCAGCGATATACTGCGCCTCTTTCGCTCGCCACGACGCGATGCGCAGCGTATTCGCGTCCTATGCCTCCAGCGCATCTTCCGCCACGCTGAATTGCGCAGCCGCTCCCTGTTCTCCAGCCACTTCACTTCGCGCGTGCCGCAATGCACGCGCGTGTCGTTGTCGTTTCCGTTTCCGTTTCCGTTTCCGTTCTAAAACCAGGGAGAATCCATGAAGCTGTCCAGAACTTGCGTTGCCGTGCTCGCCGTCGCGGCCGTTGCCGCACTGAGCGGTTGCGCTACCGAATCGTCGCGCGCATTGCCTGTCGCGCCGGTCGCAAGCGCACAGCGCCCGGCTGTCGGCAAGCCGGTGCAGATCGCCGTCGGCAAGTTCGATAATCGCTCGGCCTATATGCGCGGCATTTTCTCCGACGGCATCGACCGTCTCGGCGGCCAGGCGAAAACTATTCTGATCACGTCGCTGCAGCAAAGCGGCCGCTTCAGCGTTCTCGATCGCGACAATCTCGACGAGATTCGTCAGGAAGCCGGCTTCACGAAGAAAGCCCAGGCAATCAAGGGTGCCAACTACGTCATTACTGGCGACGTGATCGAATTCGGCCGCAAGGAAGTGGGCGATCACCAGTTGTTCGGCATTCTCGGCAGCGGCAGGAACCAGATTGCATACGCGAAAGTGAATATCAATGTCGTCGATACGACGACGTCGGAAGTGATTGCATCGGCACAAGGCGCGGGCGAATACAGTCTGTCGAATCGCGAAATCATCGGCTTTGGCGGCACCGCAAGCTACGACTCGACGCTCAACGGCAAGGTGCTCGAACTCGCGATTCAGGAAGCCGTCAACCACCTGGCCGATCAGGTCGATGCGGGCGCACTGCGCACCGCGCATTAAGCACGCGCGATTCGCGACTGGTGCTTCACGCTCGATCACAACAACTACGCAAACGGGGTTTTGCAATGAAATACATCGGCACGCTTCGGGGAATCTGCCTGCCCATCACGGCGGCGACATTGGTGCTTGCGGGCTGCGCGCCCGCCACGCCGTCGCTCTATCAATGGACCGGTTATCAGCCGGAAGTCTACGACTACCTGAAGGGCGAAAAGGCGCCGCAGGAACAGATCGACGTGCTCGAAAAGTCGCTGCAGCAGATCCGTGCCAAGGGCAACACGCCGCCGCCGGGTTTCCACGCGCAACTGGGGATGTTGTACGCCAATGTCGGTAACGACACGCAGGCCATGCAGGAATTCGACGCCGAGAAGCATCTCTTCCCGGAATCGACGACCTATATGGACTTCCTCATGAAGAAACCGAAACAACAATAAGCGAGCGTATTGCTATGTCCAGATTCTCTTCTCTCAAGCTCTGGCTGGCGCTGTCTGCGCTCGCGCTGCTGGCCGCCTGCGCGCATCCGGTCAAGAACGTGGATTACACGGCGTTCAAGAACGCCCGTCCGCGCTCGATTCTCGTGCTGCCGCCCGACAACTCGGCGACGGACGTCAACGCGTCAAACAGCATGCTGTCGCAAATGACGATGCCCCTCGCCGAAGCCGGCTACTACGTGATTCCGGTCGCGGTGATGGAAGAAACGTTCAAGCAGAACGGCCTCACCACGGCAGGCGATATCCAGCAGACCCCGGCTGCGAAGCTGCGTGAGATATTTGGTGCCGACGCAGTCGTGTATTCGACGATCACCCAGTACGGCACGCAGTATCGAGTGCTTGCGAGCGCAACGATCGTGACGGCGTCGGCGAAGCTCGTGGATCTCAAGAGCGGCGACGTACTCTGGCAAGGTTCGGCAACGGCCAACAGCGAAGAGGGCAACAACAACGGCGGCGGACTGATTGCGATGCTGGTCATGGCCGCAATCAAACAGGTCGCGAACTCGCTGACCGACAAGAGCCACGACATCGCGGGTATCACGAGCTATCGGCTGTTGCACGCGGGTGCGCCGACGGGCTTGCTCTACGGTCCGCATTCGCCGAAGTACGGCACGGACTAAGCGACGTTCGACGCAATCGCAATTCCCTTCGCGACAAACTTACCAAACGTACCAAACAAAAAGCCCGTCACTTTCGTGACGGGCTTTTTCATTCCAGCGCCGGATCCAGTCCGGCGTAGCGTAGCGATAAAACCGCTATTAACGCTCCAGGAACGGACGCAGCTTGTCGGCGCGGCTCGGGTGCATCAGCTTGCGCATTGCCTTGCTTTCGATCTGGCGGATACGCTCCCGCGTCACGTCGAACTGCTTGCCCACTTCCTCGAGCGTGTGGTCCGAGGTCGTGTCGATGCCGTAACGCATACGCAGCACCTTCGCTTCGCGCGGCGAGAGCGCCTTGAGCGCTTCGTCGATGGCGGCACGCATGTTCGCGTGGATCGCCGCATCGGCGGGCGAGCTCGACGATGCGTCTTCGATCATGTCGCCGAGCGTGGCATCGCCGTCGTCACCGACCGGGCTTTCGAGCGAAACCGGCTGCTTGGCGATCTTCAGGATGCCACGCACCTTCTCTTCGGTCATGCCCATGCGAGCCGCCAGATCGGCCGGATGAGCTTCCATACCGGTCTGCTGGAGGATTTCGCGCGAGATGCGGTTCAGCTTGTTGATCGTTTCGATCATGTGCACCGGCACGCGAATCGTACGCGCCTGGTCGGCGAGCGCACGCGTCACAGCCTGACGAACCCACCACGTTGCGTAGGTCGAGAACTTCCAGCCGCGGCGGTATTCGAACTTGTCCACCGCCTTCATCAGGCCGATGTTGCCTTCCTGAATCAGGTCGAGGAACTGCATGCCACGGTTCACATACTTCTTCGCGATCGAGATCACGAGACGCAGGTTGGCCTTGACCATCTCGCCCTTGGCTTGACGCATCTTCGATTCGGCAGCGGTCATGCGGCGGTTGATCGCCTTGATCTGCTGCAGCGAGAGCGAAGCAGCGGCTTCGATCTCAGCGAGCTTGCGCTGTTCGGCCTGGATGGCCGGCAGGCTACGCTCGATGGCGGGACCGTACTTGCTCGACGAAGCGGCAGCACGCACGCCCCATTCGAGGTCGGTTTCCTTGCCCGGGAACTGCTCGATGAACGCCTCGCGCGGCATGCCGCAACGGTCGACGACGATCGCCAGCACATTGCGTTCGATCGCGCGGATACCCGCGACCTGCTCGTGCAGCAGCGTGCACAGGCGGTCGATCGTGCGAGCCGTGAAGCGGATCTGTGCGAGTTCCTGCTGGATGTCCGCGCAGATCTGCATTTCGGCGGCCGTCGCGCGAGCGTCGGCGTCGGTCGTGCAGGTCATCTGTTCAAACAGCGCGCGCACGCGTGCGAAGATCGCCAGGCTGTCAGCCTTGAGCTGGGCCAGTTGCGCTTCGTTCGCCTTGGCGTTGTCTGCTTCTTCGTCGCTGTCGTCGCTATCGTCCGATTCTTCTTCGTCCGATGCCTGAGCTTCGACGACGTCATCGGCTTCGGCTTCTGCGGCGGGTGCAGGTTCCTGCTCGGCGTCACCGCTGCCGATGCCATCCACGAGTTCGTCGATGCGCATCTCTTCTGCGGCAACGCGGTCTGCGTCGGCGAGAATTGTCGCGACGATCGACGGGCAAGCCGCGATCGCCTGGATCATTTCCTGGAGACCGTCTTCGATGCGCTTGGCGACTTCGATTTCGCCTGCGCGCGTGAGCAGCTCGCTCGAACCCATTTCACGCATGTACATGCGGACCGGGTCGGTCGTGCGGCCGAATTCCGAGTCGACAGTCGACAGCGCGACTTCGACTTCTTCGTCGGCTTCGTCGTCGGCCTGCTGGTCGGCACGTGCTTCGTCGTTCAGGAGCAGCGTGTCGGCGTCCGGCGCCTGCTCGTAGACCTGCACGCCCATGTCGTTGAAGGTCGCGACGATGGTTTCCAGCGCGGCCGTCTGCGCGAAGTTATCGGGCAGGTGGTCGTTAATGTCGGCGTGGGTCAGGTAACCGCGTTCACGGCCGAGCTTGATCAGCGCGCGCATCTGGTGCTGGCGCTTTTCGAGCTGCGAGGAACCGTCCATTTGAGTCGTATCGCCGGTCTTGTCCTTGGATCCGCGGCGTGCGGTGCGGGTAGACGAGGCCAGCGCGTCTTCCCGGTCATGGCTAGTCAATACATTCTCCTCGAGAGGAATGCCCGGCGAGGGCAAAAAGGGTCACGCGCCAGCGGCGTGGCGTCCTGGCGATGACGAAATTGCAGGGGAATGGGCGGGGGCGCGTGCCGGCCCGCCGAGCGAGCGCCAAACGCACAGGGGCGTGGCGTCCTGGATTTTCGTGCAATGCAGAAAGATCGCGTATGGTAGTGCGTTACGCCATAGGAGGCAACCTGTATCGTCGCGCGGACGCACAGATCGCCCCTTGTAGGGTCGAAACGTTTTAGATACGACGTCTGAGTAGCGCTGTTGAGCGCTCCGCGTTCTCTCAAGCGCGTAATTAGACGCAATAACCGGCCAATGGTTCGCACGTTTTCCTTCGTTGGACAAACGGCCAGGCGGTGCCGCAGCAAAATTGCGTCGAAATGGCGCAGGGATGCACGTGGCACACTACGATCGCTCCCCATTACGGCGACTGCGGCGTGCCAACCCATCATTATGAACGTACTTGCGCGCTTGTGCGTTGACATCGGCAAGCCGGCTGGAATATTACGAAGGAAATTCGTCATATTGAGGCAATGCGTCAGTAATCTCGTACCACGGCGCTTTCGATGCGACGAAGAGATGCCCTTGAGGGCGAATCGTCGGCGCATCGAGAAGCGTACCCAGCGTCACGTGCACATACGCGCCTTCGTGTACGACCGAATACAGCAGCGAGCCGCAACGTCCGCAATGGACATCGTGTGCGGCATCGACATCTCCATAAACCGAAACCTCGTCCCGACCCTGTTCGAGACGCAAATGCGCGCGTTCGATACCTGCGAACGGTTTGAAAGCCGCGCCGGTTGCACGCCGGCACTGCGAACAATGGCAGTTGAAGGCGTAGCGGAATGCATCGGCGACGCGATAGCGCACGGCGCCGCAGAGGCACTGGCCTCGCAGCGATGCAGCGCGATCGTCAGCCGACGGTGAATTCATGGTGACAGGCAAGCAAACGAAACGTTACGGGCGGGTCGCGAAACGCGATGGCCTTCTCTATATATAGACACTCGCCGAAAAAACGAGGCCTTGTTTCGCATAGGTTCCCGCTTGCGCCGAAAGGTCACCAGTTATGGGAGCGTATTGCCCGCGTCGTGCCTATTTCTATGCAATGTCGGTGCGACAAGGCACACAGGCAAGTCTGGAAAGCGACTAAACCTGCCTTTTTCGCTCGTATGCGATGCCTGCTGGCGACCTTGATCCCAAATCGGGTTACCTAAGACGCCATGCACGGTTCTCGTTCACGTGCGACCGGCCCGCTCGCGCAATTCCTTGAGCCCCTTGATGACCACGAGCAGCGCGCGCCCGTGCTCTTCCGAACCGTCCCAGACATCGACGATGGCATTGCGCAGCAGGTCGTTATACGCCGACGCATGCCGCGAAGCGGCATCCATATTGTAGAAATTGCATAGCTTATTGAATGACGCGCTGCGTCGAACCCTACGCCCATTCGATAGACGCAACCGCGAAACCGTGGGCTGACTAACCCCCGAAAGCCGCGCGATCTGGCTGGACGAGCGCGTGTCTGCCGCTAGCCGGCGCAGCAGTTCCTGCACGGGAAAATGAGTGTCTGGGCCTTCCATGTCATGCATTATACCTATACAGTAGCGTTTATTGAATTGCCTGCCGAATCCGGTGGGCTCGGCGCATTTCGAGGAAGTCGATGGCACTGAAACACCTACCGCCCACGTTCTGCTGGTCCAGGATCGGTTCCGAAACGGGAGAAGATCTGCCGACGATCGTCCTGCGCAAGGAGTGGGAGCGCCGTCTGGGCGGTGGGCGTTTTCTGTGGGGCATCAGTCAGTCGCTCGGCAGCAGCGCGCAGCTTGCCGCGATGCGTACGGGCTCGCTGCTGGCGTTGTTCTCGCCGGCGGCCAGTCGCCCGCGTGTGGCCGACGTGCGGCGCGAAGACGCGCTGGTCTGGAACGCCTGGGTGGATGCGAGCGGGCAGGTGCGTCAGCTACCGCAACATGTGTTCGTGACGAGCCGCACGCGCTTGCCGTCGGGCAAGCTGCGCGATCATCACTACGCGCTTGTATGCGCGTCGCCAACCGAACTCACGCTGGGCAGCGGCCTGCGCGTGCAGCCCGAGCGTCTGCGTAGCGTCAGCACTGCGAAGGCGCCGTGCGCGTCGCAAGGCACCGTGGTCGTGGACCGCATCGGCACGACGGAGCGCGCAGGCGCGGAATTTGGCGCGAATGGTTATCCGGTCGCGTTTGGCGTCGAACTGGAAGCGCCGTATTTCGTGAAGCTCGTGCAGCCCACGCGCGTGAAGGCGCGCGACATGGCGAAGCTGCACGAAGCGGTACGCAACGCCGACCTCGGCGCCTATATCGGCCTCACGAAGCGCCTGCGCAGCGAGGCATCGGCACAACACACGCGCGGCGTAACGAGCGATCTGTTCGAGCTGGTGACGCAGGCGCGCGAAACCGCCGCGGTGCATCTGGCCGCACGCGAGGTCGAAAGCGGCACGCCAGCGCACATCTCCCGCACACGCTGCGGCGATTGGCCCGCGATGCCGGCAACTTGCGGCCAAAGCGGCCACAGCGGGGATACGCACGAACTCTTCGCACGCGACCTGTTCGACACGTTGCCCACAGACTGCAGCGCGTCCGCGCGACAAAGCGGCACCAGCACCGGCTTGCGGAGCGTCCGTACGCTAGCCGCATCACGCAAGGCCGACTGGACGCAATTGACGATGGAACTGTTCCACGGCGATCCTTACCCGTACCCGCTTCCCCACAAGCGCAGCCGAGGCCGCCCGACGCTGTCCTGAAGCGTCCCCGAAGCCGCCACAGACGGAGAGCGCGATGACGATGGAAGCCGCTCGCACCGCGATCGGGCCGATGGCGTTGGTCGCCGTCGAGCAGCGCCTGGCGCCGTCGCGTCGCATCGTTCAAGACGAACTCGCCGAATCCTTCCTGCCCACCGCTGCGCGCTGGTTTCTGTCGATGACGGGCGCACGCACGGCCACGCGCATGATCGCCATGGCCGAGCGTCACTATCCGGGGCTGTGGGGCGGCTTACTCTGCCGCAAGCGCTACATCGACGACAAGCTCAGCGAAGCGCTGCCGCAGATCGATGCATTCGTGAATCTGGGCGCGGGCTTCGACACGCGTGCGCTACGTCAGCTCGACGACAACCGTGTGCCAGCGTGGGAGTTGGATCAGCGCGCCCATATCGAAACGCGGCGCGCCCGTTTAAAGCAACGCTATGGCCGGGTGCCCGCGAATATGACGCTCGTGGCGATCGATTTCGAGCATCAGGCGCTCGACGCTGCGCTTGCCGCGCAGGGTTACCGGCGCGAGCTGCGCACGTTCTTCGTGTGGGAAGGCGTCACGCAATACCTGGACGAAGCCTCCGTGCGCGCCACCTTCGCGTTTCTTTCTCGCGCAAAGCTAGGCAGTCGCCTGGCTTTCACCTATATCTGCAGTGATTTTCTCGAAGGCGACGTACCGCCGGGAATGGCGCCGCTTTATCGCCGCTTCGTCGCATCGCGCCCGGTCTGGCGTTTCGGTCTCGATCCGCAGGCGCTGCGTGCGTTTCTCGCGCCGTACGGCTGGCGCGCCATCGAGCAGCCCGAACCCGCCGCACTCGCGCAACGCTATATCGAACCGACCGGCCGCACCCTGAGCTGCATGCCGATCGAGCGCACCGTCTACGCGGAGCGCGTCTAGACGCGCCCAGTTATGCCGATGAGTCGTCCGTTTCGGGCTTGAGTTCGAGCACGGCGGCCACGAGCGGCCAGCGTCCGGCCGCGTCCTGCCAGGCTTCGAGCGCCTGCACATCGTAGTAGCGATCGGCATCGACGCCATCGACCAGACGCGCGAGCGCATCGATATCGCCGGGCAGCAACGGACTGCGACGCGAGCGACGCGAACTGCCCCAGAGTTTCAGCGCCATTTACTTGCCCTCCACCCAGACGCCGTCCGGCGTGTGAATCACGTAACCCGATGGCGTGGCCATTGTCACCGTGCCTTCGTTTTCGCCCACCATGCGCGTCTGCGGCAGGTTCTGCGCGTAAGTCGCGAGCGGTTGCGCGCCCACTGCAAACGGGCTTTTCGCCACCAGATTCGCGAGCAGTTGCGCGAGCGCCAGATAGCTCGTCGGCTGGTCGATCGTCACCGGGCCGCCCGCGTGGTCGGTGCCGGCCGGCAGGCCGACCACCTTCACGCCCACCGGCACGTGGACGATATTCGGCGTGGGGATTTCGCGCATGCCGGCGATCTGGTTCTCTTCGCCGCGCAGCGCCGCGCCGTGCTCCGGCACGAACACGATCACGGCCTTGCGACCCGACTGGGCGACGAGGTTGATCACTTTATCGACGTCGCCCAGCAGCGTCTGCAGGCGGATCGGATACGACTGCAGGCTCGTGAGATTGTTGTTCGGCAGGCGGTTGCCGTCGTGCATCGACACCGTGTTGTAGTAGAGCGCCACCGGACCGCCGCCCGCCGCGATGCGCTGCTTGTACCAACGCGCGATCACGTCGTAGTCGTCGTACAGATTCGAGTTGTCGAATTCCTTCATGAACACGGGCAGGCCGTCGTTCGACGGAATCGTCACACCCGGCACGCCGATTTCGTTGATCACCGTACCGCGGAAATTGTCGAAGCGGCCGTTGTGGTTGAGCAGCGCGTTCGGCGTGAAACCGGCCTGCGCCAGTTGCGTGAACAGATGGCACTCGGGCGGCGCGGGATCGTAGAGCGCCTTGTGCGCCTCCTGCCCGCACGACGCGCGCAGCACGCGGATCGCCGCCGGGCCGCTATAGCTCGCGCCCGAGCTGAAGTTCTGGAACACGTAATCGAAGCGCGAGAACAGCGGGTTATTGCGCATCTTCACGACATCCATATCGTCCCAGGACAGCGAGCAGATATGTACGACGATGATGTCGAACTGCGCGCTCGTATCGCTCGTGAGCGGCGTGAAGGTGACGTGGCGGCCTTCTTCGTTGGAACGGAAAGCGGCGAGTTGCTGGTCGTAACCGCCGGCCTGTTCGTTCTTTGGCTCGTTGGCGTTGCGGTTGGCGTTATCGCCGTTGTCGCTATTGTCGGCGAGCGCGCTGGTGGCGTTCGCGACCAGCGTGCCCGCGCCCTGATAAAGCGGAATGCCCACGAGCGCGATCAGCACCAGCGTCGTCACGCGAATCCAGCGATTGACGAGGAAGTAGAGCAGCACCGCCAGCACGGCCGCGATGATCGCCTTGAGCGACACGAGACGACCGAGCAGTTCCAGCATGTACGACGGCGTGAAGGTCAGCAGCACCGGAATCTGCGAGATCGCCCGGCTGATCGGCGGCCAGCCCGACTCGTGATAGAAGAGCACGAAGCCCGCGACGACCGCGAGCACGTTGCGCGTGATGCGCAGCCAGCGCCAGTGCAGCGGCACCAGCAGCGCGACGGCGAACAGGATGTTCAGCAGCCAGACGATCTGCAGCTTCCCGAGCGAGAAGAGATACAGCTTGGCGGCGAAGTAGAGATTCCAGAGGCCCATAGTGAGTCGCGTTCCAGCGTGATTGCGGCGTGAATTCGGTGGTGCTGCTGCGTTTCGAATAGCGATAAATACGGCTGCGCGTTACGGCTGACGCGCCGGTTTGCCCCCTTCGTCGCGCCGCCGCGTGAAGATGTTCTCCAGCGCGTCGAAGAAGGCGTCGGCCAGACGCAGATACCCTTGCCAGCTCAGCAGGATCAGTTCGACGAGACCGTTGAGCGGCGCGTCGTCGCGCGGCACGTCTTCCCATTCGAGCCAGGCGTCGGCGCGACCGAACGTGCATTCGACCAGACGCCGTTCGCGCTCGATCGACATGTCCTCGAAGCGAATCCCCAGGCGCCGGTCCGCGAGCCGCGCGACCACCGCGGGGAAGTCGTGCTCGACCGAGCCGCGCGAAAGACACACGCTCACGCGCTCGCCGGAATCGAGTTTTTCGTCGCCCGCTTCGACGGGCAGCACGAGCCCCAGACCGCCCATCGAATAGTTTTCGGTCTTGCAGGCGAGCGTGCGGCCGTCGGGCAGCGTGAGCATGGCGGGCACGCGCAGCGGAATGCGGTGAGCCACGCGCACCTGGCGCGCTTCCTTGGCCACGCCCACGGCCAGTCCCAGCACGGTGAGATTCACGAGCGCCCAGAACAGGTTCATGAACACCGTGGCGGGTTCGTCGGTCTGCCAGATCGTCAGACGGCCGATGCCGCACAGAATCGCGACCACGTTGATGCCGAGCAGCACGAGATACGGCGTGGAGATGGTCCAGTCGAGGTAATCCTCCTCAATATGACCGCCCTTGGACGTCACGTTGAACTTGCCGAGCTTCGGATTGACGACGGCGATTGTGGTCGGCAGCACGATGTACCACGCCAGCACGCTCTCGTACGCTTCGGCCCAGAACGAATGCCGGTAGCGCCCCTGGATGCGCGAATTGGCGATCGCAGCGGTCACGAGATAAGGCAGCACGTAGGCGAGAATCACCGTCGCGGGCGTGTTGATGACGTGCAGTCCGAAGTACAGGAACGCGCACGGCATCACGAGGAAGATCAGACGCGGCAGCCCGTAGAAGAAGTGCAGCATGGCGTTGCTGTAGCACATGCGCTGGAAGAACGAGAGCCCTTTGCCGAACCACGGATTGTCGAGCCGGAAGATCTGCGCCATGCCGCGCGCCCAGCGGATGCGCTGGCCGATGTGCCCTGCGAGACTTTCGGTGGCGAGGCCCGCGGCCTGCACCGTGCGCAGATACGCCGAGGTGTAGCCGTTGCGATGCAGACGCAGCGACGTGTGCGCGTCTTCGGTCACCGTTTCGGTGGCGATACCGCCGATCGACTCCAGCGGCGCGCGCTTGATGACCGCGCAGGAGCCGCAGAAGAAGGTGGCGTCCCAGAAGTCGTTACCGTCCTGGATCAGACCGTAGAACAGGCTGCCTTCGTTCGGCACGCGATGGAAGGTGTCGAAGTTGCGCTCGAACGGATCGGGCGAAAAGAAGTGGTGCGGCGTCTGCACCATCGCGCATTTTGGATCGGCGAGGAAAGTGCCCACCGTCGTCTGCAGGAAGGAGCGCGTGGGAATGTGGTCGCAGTCGAAGATCGCGATCAGCTCGCCGCTCGTGAGCTTGAGCGCGTGATTGATGTTGCCCGCCTTCGCGTGGGTGTGTTCCTCGCGGCGGATATAGCCGATGCCCACATGCGCGGCGAAGTCGCGGAATTCGTCGCGGTCGCCGTCGTCGAGCAGGTAGATGCGCAGCTTGTCGCGCGGCCAGTCGATCGTGCTGGCGGCGAACACGGTCGGGCGCACCACCGCGAGCGGCTCGTTATAAGTGGGAATGTAGATGTCGACGGTGGGCCAGTCGTTGGGATCGTCGGGCAGCGGCGAAGGCTTGCGGCGCAGCGGCCAGGCCGTCTGCACGTAGCCGAGCATCAGCACGACCCACGTGTACAGCTCGGCGGCGAACAGCACATAGCCGACGATGGCTTCGGCCGGGCTCGTGAGGTGCAGCGTTTGCGTGGAGCGCCACCAGACGTAGCGGCCCGTCATGATGATCGACAGCATCACCATCAGCATGGTGGACAGGCGGCCCGGCACGCGGCGCGCGAGCATCACCACCAGCCAGACGAGGAAGAACAGCAGCACCTGGTCGCCGAGCGGCAGTGGCGTGGTGCAGATGGTGATCGCCGTGATGAAGGCGAGCACGAGCAGGCACTGGCGCAGGAAGGGCACGCTGTCGAGCGCTTCGGAGAGCTTTTCGAGGCGGTGCTGGATGCCGTCCCAGTCGATTGCAGGCAGGCGCGCCGCGATCGCTGTGCCAACGCGCCGGCCATATCGATAAAGCGGTTCGAGCTTGCGGTCGAGCCACACGCGCGCCGCGATCTTGTGCGCTTGCGGCTGCTTGTGGACCATGCGCAGATCGGCGGCGAAACGGCGGCGGCCACGGCGCGGGCGCAGAAAGAGGCGCAGGAGCCACGCGCCCGTGCTGCGGTCCTGACCGAGGTTCAGCCGCGCGACGATATCGCGGCCGATTGCGGAGAAGGCGAGCGCGGGCCAGTCGCGTTTGCCGGGGCGCGGCGGCCGGAAAAAGAGGCGCAGCAGCCACGCGCCGAAGCCCGCATCGGTGGCCACGTTCAGTTCGGGCGCGCTCACGCGGCGCAGACCCACCCAGAGCGCGCGCCAGTAGCGAGCCAGCGGGTCGCTCACGTAGTCGGCCCAGAACGTCTGCACCCTCGCGCGTATCATCCCCGGCCTCCTGCGAAGCGGTCCGGCGGCGGCGGACTCGCACCTTCGGGCAGATCGCTGGCGAGTTCGGAGAGCGCACCCGAAGCCCAGTGCGACAGCCACGAGGCGATACCGTTCAGATCGTGCGCGGCCTGCGAGCCCGGCGCGCTGCGGCAGAAGTTCGAGCCGCCCGCGAAGGCGTTGGGCACGCCTGTATCGGCATGGACTACGTACGGCAGCATGGCCGCGCCCAGACGCGCGCGCAGCAGCGCGATCAGGTCGGTGTGAAGCTGGCGGGCCGGGACCACGGCATTCGCGACGAAGGCGGTGCGCTTGCCCGCGCGCACCAGCGCCTCGGTGAAGCGCGGCAGCGTCGCGCAGGCGGCGGCGTCGGGCGTGAGCACGCCGAGCACGAGGTCGGCGGCTTCGATCGCCTGACGCGCGTGCGCCGAAGGCCAGGGCGCGGCGTCGATCAGCGTGAGCGTGCTGGACGGCAGATCGACGCGCATGAGCAGGTCGCGCAGCCAGCGGCGATTGGCGTCAAGGCGCGTCGTGCCGTCGCCGTCGTCGCTGCTGTGGGTGGTCGACTCGCCGTCGGCCGTGACGCTGCCCCACGGCAGCACCAGCACGCCGTCGTCGCTTTGCAGCGCGGCGCGCGCCCAGTCGTCGCCGGCGGCGTTCGGGTTGTAGAGATGCGTGACCAGCCCTTCGCGCGCGTTTTCGCGCAGACCGAAGTGCAGCGCCAGCACGTTGCGCGGATCGCATTCGACAGCGAGCGCCGTGTGCGAGCGCGCGGCCAGCAGGCCCGCCAGCGAAGCGGCGAGCGTCGTGCGGCCCGCGCCGCCCACGGCGGAGACGATCGCGATGGTTTTCATGAGCGGGGCTCCGCGAGAGTGGCCGCAGAGGCGGGGTTGGCGGGCGCTGGTGCCGTGGCGGCGACCGTCGATGGGCGGCGCACCACGAGATCCTTGCGACGCTTGCCGCGGATCACGAGCGCGTCCAGTTGCGGCGGCAATTCGAGCGGGCGTTGCCGCATCGGCCGCGCCCAGTCGGGCAGAAAGCGTCCGAGGCGCAACCGCCACGCCAGCCACCAGAGCGGCGCGGCGAGAATCAGCCCCCAGATGAAATAGCCGAAGAACATATCCATATCAGCGGGTTCCCTGAGCTTTGAGCGGCAGCGCGGCACGGCGCGGTTCGGCGCGCGTGGACGCAGCCGATGGCGCCGCCGGCGCGGCATCGGCGAGCACGGGCAACGCGGGCAGCGACGGCAAGGGCCGCGCCACCTCGGCAGGCGCGACTTCGCGCGGTGCGATATAGGTGGGAATCACGGGCGCCTGCTGTGGCTCCTGAGCTTGTTTCGTGGCCTGCGCTTTCTGCGGTTTGGGTGTTTCCTGCGCGGCGGGCGTCTGCTCCTGCACCGGCGCATCCTGCGGCGCATTCAGCGCGAGCCAGCCGGAGTAATCGGGCGGCGTTTGCGCGTCGATTTCGTCGGTGAGCGTTTGCAGCAGCGCGCCGATCGAGCTCGAATCGCCGCAACGCTGCTCGCCCTGGAACAGCTCGGCGAGCGGGCGCAGGAATACGCGCTGGCAGACCGCATCGGCGTCGCCCAGGCGGCACGCGAAGAAGAACACGTAGAGGCTGTCGCCCGCCGCCGTCATGATGTCGCCCGCGCGGCGCTGATGGCAGGCCTGCAACGCATCGACGTGCGCGACTTCGGGCATCAGCGCAAGGCGGATCAGCACGTTCGGCAACTGGATCACGCGGCTGCGTTCGACGGCGGCGCGCACGAGTTCGACGAAGTGCGTCGCGCTGACGTAGCCGCTTTCGTCGCCGTGCATCACGGCGGCCAGCGCCTGGCGGTAATCGGCGGGCATCGGGCGCGAGAATACCTGGCCCTGCAGACTCTCGACGATCGCTTCGACCTGCGAAAGCGTGGTGTTGCGCGGCACGACGCGGTTCGCGCCCAGATTGAGCATCAGCGATTCGTAGCGCATCGCCACGCCGTCTTCGCGCACGATGATCTTGAGCGCGGTGCCGCATTGCAGGCGCAGCGTGTGGACGTGTTCGGCGAGCGCTTCGAGGTCGCGGCTCGCGCCGAAATCGAGCACCACGGTCGCGGCGACGGCATTGCGCGCGGCGGTGAGCGCCGCCTCGTTATCGTCGACGACCTGCCACGACGGCGGCAGCACGCGCTCGTTGAGCACGGCGTCGCGCGACACGATCACACGGCCTTCGTCGGGCGCGAGTAGACCGGCTTCGCCCGCCGAATTCGAGAAGACCCCGCCCGATACCGTCAGCCGATGATCGACTGCCGAAAAGCGCAACGGCAACGACTGGCTGCCGAGCACCGCATCGCCCGTGCGCCAGAACGCGACTTCCCAGTGGAACTGGCCCTGCGTCTGCAGCAACTGCGCCACGCCCGCGAAGCGCGCCTGGAACGCGGCGAGCGCGGGCTGTGCGTTGTCTTCGCCCGCGCCCGGCGGTTCGGCGACCAGCAGCACGCCGTAGCGGTGCTGCGCGCACCAGTTGGCGAGCTGCGCGCCCTGGCGCGCGAGCGCGGCGGCGTCGTGCCAGGCGAAGAAGGCTTCCGCGCCTTCGATGTAGAACTGGCTGGCGGGCGCGGCGCACTGGTTGGCGAGCGCTTCCAGCGCCTCGATCAGCACCTGCGCGCCGTCGCGGCCTTCGAGCGGCGTGAGCGAGCAGATATTGGCCCAGTGATGGGTGGCGTCGCGCCGGTCGATGTCGATGCCGTGCTCGCGCAGCTTGGCGGCAATGCTGGCGGTATCGCGCGTGGACAGCACGGTGGCCGGGCCTTCGAGCGCGGCGGCGGCGGTTTCCCAGAACAGCGCGTCGCGCGCGGGCGAGGCGTTGGCGTAGACGATATGCACGAGGCCCATGCCGAGCGTGGCCAGCGCGGGCGGCAGACCGTCGACGGCGAGAGGCTCGCGTTGTGACAGACGCGCGAGCAGCGACTTGCGCGGCTCGGCGGCGTGGGGCGCGGCCTGCGCCTTGCCGGCGGTGGATTCGCGGGCGGGCTGGTTCATCGTGTCGCTCCCGGCGCGGCCAGCCGCGGCGCAGGCGGGCGGCCCAGCGTCGTGGCGAGAGTCGGCAGCGCGTTGTCCATCGAAGTCTTCATACGATGCCTCAATATTCCGAGTATGGCCTGACCGGCGTCGGCGGATACGGCACCGGACCGTGCTGCGGCGTGAAGAAGTAGCGCAGATACAGCAGGCCCACGTTCGGCGCGTAATCGCGTGAGCGGTCGAGCCGGAAGCGTCCGCCCACCGTGAAGTGCGGCGTCACGCGGTATTCGAGCGCGGCTTCCACGGCATAGCTGAAGCCGCCGCCCGAACCGCCGCCGAAATACGGCGAGCCCAGCCCGTTGGCGGCCATGTAAGCGGCGGCCTGCGACTGCAGTGCGGCGTTGGTCGGGAAATACGGCGAGCGGTCCTCGTTGGTGAACGATACGCCTACCGATCCGTCGATCTCCCACGACAGCTTGTTGTAACGCCCGGTCCAGTCGATCGGGATGCCGAACGACAGATAACTTTGCGGGCTGTAATAACCGCCGTTGCCGAAGGTATAGAAGTGCTCGTTCTTCGAGTACTTCCAGAAGTTGATCGTGAGGCCGCTCGACACGTTCTGGTCGGGCCGCTTCCAGACCGTCAGACCGTAACCGCTGCGGATGCGCAGTTCCTGGTTGGTCGGCACGTTGGTGCCGGTCAGCAGACCGTAGCCGACGCTCGTGAACAGCGTGCCCGGACCGAAATCCTGCGCGCCGCGCACGCTGATCGCATTGCGCACCACGCCGCCCCAGGTTTCGCCCGTGACGGGATCGCGTCCGCCCGCATACGACACGAGCGTACTCGTCATGGCCCGGCGCGACACATCGACCGACAGCGACGCGTGCGGGAAATCGTAGCGATACAGCAGGCCGCCGAGCACGCTAGTGATCGGGAAGCCGATCGGCGTGCTGCCGATATCGGCGCGCCAGTTGGTATTTGCGCGGTTGTACTCGTAACCGGCCGCCAGCGCGACGCCCGTGGCCGTCTCGTTGACCGGATTCAGGCCAGTATTGCCGAGCGCCGCGATCTTGCCGTACTGATACGCGCTTTGCAGATCGTTGGCGGGCAGCGTACCGGCGTTCAGATAGACGGTATCGGCGTGGAAGAAATAGTGGCCCGTGTAGCCATCCGGGATGCGCACGTAGAGCGGGATTTCGGTGGCGTGCAGCTCCGAAATGCCCGAATCGCCCGAGAGATTCGACTGATACCACTCGGTGGCGATCTGCCCTTGCTTGCGATCTTCCAGACCTTGCAGCGCGCGGGCCGCCGATGTCAGCCCGTCGGTGGTGTCCGGCTGCGCGCCTTCGGCCTGCTCCTGGGTCTGCGAGGTGCGATAGAGGCTGGCGGCTTCGTCGTAGTCGCCGCGCGACTGCGCCACGCGCCCGGCCTGCGTCGTGACATCCGAGCGGTCCGGATAGCGCGCGCGCAGCGGATCGACCACATCCTGCGCGTCCTGATTGAGCCCTTGCGCCGTGAAGCGCCGCGCGATGGCGAGGCGCGTATCGACGTCGTCTTCGGGCGTGTCGGCGAGCACGTCGCGCACCATCTGTGCGGCCTGCGCATTGCGGCCCATGCGTTCGTAGAGGCGCGCGACCGTCAGGCGCGCATCGGCGTCGTTCGGCTGCGTGGCCAGCACCTTCTGCGCGCAGGCCAGCGCGCCCTTGTAGTCGCCTTTTGCTTCCAGCACATCGGCTTCTTCGAGCAGCCAGCGGCGGTTCGACTTCAGGCGATCTGGCACGGCGTCGAGCGTGCGCTGCGCGCGGCGCAGATCGCCCGCTTCGATCAGACGGTCGGTGGCACGCACGGCGAGGCGCAGTTCCTGATCGTCGAGGCTCGCGCGTTGTTCGTCGGTGATGCCGGGCTGCGCGCGCGTGGCGTCGATCCACTTCGCCCACTCGTCGTCGCGATTGGCCGCGCCGAGCAGCTCGCCATAGCGCACGCGCACGCTGTTCGCGGCCGGATCGCCCGGATGCGCGGCGAGCCAGTCCTGCACCAGCTTGAGCCCCTTGTCGGTTTCGCCGATGGCGATCCATTCACGCCCCACCGTGGCCAGCATCTGCGGATCATTGGCGGCCGTGGCGCTAGCGGCGGCGCTGTCGAGCAGCGCGCGCGCTTCGTCTTCCTTGCCTTGCGCGATGAGCTGGCGCGCCTGCGCAAGCTGCTTCTGCGCCTTGAGATTGCCCATCAGTTCGCGCATGCCGTCGCTGCGCTGGGCGACCGGAATCGCATCGAGCTGCGCGGCGGCGCCGTCCATGTCATCGACGGAATTCAGATAGAGCGCCGTTGCGTAGTGCATGTCGGGCGCCTGCGAGACTTTCAGGCCATCTTCCATGACTTGACGGCCGAGCGCGGGCAAACCCAGATCGCGATACTGACGCGCGAGCGTGAAGCGCGTCCAGGCGTCGTCGGGCGTGAGGCGCACGGCGTCTTCGAGTTTGGCGATGGCCGGGCTCTTGAGGTTTTGGGCGAGCAGTTGATCGGCCTGGATCGAAAGCAGGTCGGCGCGCAGGCGCTTGAGTTCCGCGGTCGAGCCGGACAGACGCGGCGCCGTGGCCGTGATCAGCGGATCGATTTCGTTGTCGCGATGCGTCGCGCGCAGCACGGTGACGAGACTGCGCAGCGCGCCCATGTCGGGCTGCTT
Organism: Paraburkholderia sp. J69-1; assembly: GCF_905220255.1. Lineage (NCBI taxonomy): Bacteria > Pseudomonadati > Pseudomonadota > Betaproteobacteria > Burkholderiales > Burkholderiaceae > Paraburkholderia > Paraburkholderia sp. J69-1. The sequence continues at coordinate 18,280 of NZ_CAJMZG010000020.1, forward strand.
TGCTTCGACGAGCGGGCGCAGCAGCGTTTCCGCCTCGTTCCACTTCTTCTGCGCGATCAGCGAATCGGCGAGGATGCGCGTGGCGTCGCTATTGCCCGGATCGAGCTTGAGCGCCTGGCGGGCGAGCGCTTCGCCTTCCTCCGGCTTGCCCTGCGAATTGGCGGTGCGCGCGCGGCCAATGGTGCCCCAGATGCTCGCCGTCTTTTCGAGGCTGCGCCACTTGCCGGCGTTATCCGGATCGAGCTTGAGTGCGCGTGCGAACAGATCGCGCGCTTCGTCCTGACGGCCTTCGCGCATGCGCACGAGACCGAGCGCGCCGAGCGTTTCGCCGTCGTTCGGATCGGCGCGCTGGGCGCTCTGCAGCGATGCTTCGGCATCCTTGAGATCGCCGCGCCCCATTTGCGCAAGGCCGCGATTGCGCGCCGCCGCGCCGGGACCGGCCGGGCGCGTGCGCGTCTGGCTGCCACCACCGTTTCCACCGCCGCTATTCGATGCGACGACATAAGGCTTGCCGCTCGCCGCCGCCGCATTGGCCTGGGCGACGCCGTTCGGCCCGAGCTTCTTCGCGAGATCGGCGACGGTCTGCTGCGTGTCGGTGTCGTCGGGCACCTGTTGCAGATAGCGCAGATACCAGACGTAATAGGCCGGATCGTCGCGGCCCGCGCTGGCGAGCGCGCGCCGCCAGAGTTCGAGCGCTTCGGCGCGGTTGCTGTCCTGACGCTGATAGACGCCGTAGATCAGGTTCAGCCCTTCCATGCGTGTGCTGGCGCGATCGGTCAGCAGGTCGCCGAGAATCAGCGCGGAGGGCGCGTCGCCCGGGTTCTGTTTCAACCGCGCCCGCAGTTCGTTGATGACCTGCACGCGGCCCGCGCTCGTGCCCGACATGATGCGGTAGTAGTCGCGCGCGAGATCGCCGCGCGGCGCGCCGTTCGGGAACAGCTTCGCCATGCGCGGGGCGGCTTCCTCGGACTTGCCCGCATTCGCCAGCAGACGGATTTCGGCGAGTTCGTTCTTGTCTTTGGTGGCCACGCGATAGGCGTCGGCGAGTTCCTGGGTGGCGGGCGCATTCGGCGCGATCTTCTGCAACTGCGCGAGCGCCTTCGCGGCTTCGGCCGGGCGATTCATGCGCAACTCGACCTCGCCCATGAGCGCGAGCGCATCGAGCTGCTGCGGATTGAACAGCAGCGCCTTTTGCACCAGCGTTTGCGCGACGTCGGGACGGTTTTTCGACATCCACATGCGCGCGCCCGACAGCAGTTGCGCGGCCTGTGCCGAAGGCGCGGCGGCGTTCGCTGCGGGCTGCGGCGAGTTCTGCGCGCTCGGCACCATCGCGGTGTTCTGGGCGTTCTGGGCGCGCGCGACGAACGGCGACGCCGCGATCAGCAGCGCGAGCAGCGACGACAGGCGCGGCGTCGCGCGCAGACGGACGCGCGGTTGCTGGCCACGCGACGGGCGGGCGAGGGCGGTCAGCGCGGGGCCGGGCATCGGGTAGTCCATGCGGGCGCGACGCGGCCTTGCGCGTCGAAGTGATAAAGGCCTTGCAGATAGCCAAGGCCGAACAGCATCAGCACGCTGCTGTAGTAGCCGGGCGGCGATTTTTGCGCGAGCGTGCGGCTGCGTTCGACCTGGGCGTCGGCGAGATCGGTGCGGCCCAGCGCCGACAGATACGGCGCAACCGCCGCCGAAAAGCCGCCGTTGCCCTCGTTCGAAGCCGGCGTGCCGGTTTGCGTATCGACGCGTTCGGGCGGGAAGCCATGCGCCGCCACGAAGCCGGAGAGCGGCGTGAAGGTGGCGAGCGTCGTTTTGCGCAGCGGATCGTCATAGGCGAGCATGCCCGCCCACAGATACACGCGGATGGCGTTATAGGCGCTTTCGGCGTGCGTGGGGGCGTCGGGGCCGAAGCCGTTCTTGCCGCCGCTCTTCGCACCGTCCTTGCCGCGATAAACGACCCAGTCCGGCGAGAAACCATGTGGCGCGGTGTCGTTTACGAGCTTCGTCGAACTGTCGAGCATCGCTTTCCATTCGCTCGCCTCGGGCAGCGCCAGCGCGAAGCGGCGCATCAGCTGCAGCGGCACGTAGCTCGGGTTCAGACGCCACGTGTCCTTGTCGAGCCTGAAGCCTGCGGGACCGGGCAGCACGGTGCGGCCGAGACCCGGCAGCGTGGCCGTTTCGGTGCGTACGATGTTGCGCGCCATGACGGTGCCAAGCGCCGTGTAGCGGCGCACGTTCCAGAGCCGGCCCGCTTCGAGCAGCGTGTAGGCGATCCAGAGATCGGCGTCGCTGGCGGAGTTCGAATCAATCACGCCCCACGTGCCTTTCGAGGCTTGCGCCGCGCTGGCAGAAGCCGCCGCCGAGGCACCCGATGCAGCCACGGGCGCGCCCTTCTCGTCGATATCCGTGCGTCCCCAGACCCATGCCGGCAGATGCGCGGTGAGATCGCCTTGCGCCAGATTGTTCTCGGTCCACTGCAGGATCTTGTCGAACGCCGCGCGGTCGTTCGCGACCAGCGCGAAGAAGAGTGCGTACGACTGGCCTTCGGACACGGTGATCTGGCGCGGCGTGCTGGCGTCGATCACGCGGCCGTCGGAAAGCAGGGTGTGCTTGAACGCGGTCCAGTCGGACCACGCGCAGGCGCTTGTGCTCGCCGATGCAGGCGTCGCCTTGGCCGAAGCGGCAGGCGTCGAACTCGCCGCCTGCGCCGCGCCCGAATCGACGGGCAGCGCAAGCGGCGCGAACGCGCAGGCGCCAGCCGCGAGCCAGCGCGCGAGGCGGGACGGTCCCGGCCGCATCGTCAGTCTCCGGTGCGGCGAGCGGCCATGCGCCCGAGCGCCCAGAACACCGTAAGCGCGACGATCAGACCCGCGAGAATCCCCGCGAGCGCCATCAGCGACGGATAGCGCGAGACATGCACCCAGACGCGCGCATACCACGGCAGATCGCCGACGAAGTAACGATCGCCCACGCGCATCCCTTCCACATCGTTTTGGCGCACGAGACTCAGATCGCCATGGATCGCCGAGACCTTGGTGCCATCGTCCATCGCATCGAGCACATCGCCCAGTTGCGCCGACGATGTCGTGGCCAGCGCCACCACGCTGCGGCCCGACGACAGCGGCGACTCGAAGCCGATCAGCGCGGCGATCGGCCCGCCGAGCGTGACGATCGAGCGGCCTGCCGGGGTTGCGTCGTCCATGTCTTCGGTGCCGCCGAGCCAGCCCGGCCAGCCGCTGCGCTGATCGCGCGTGGTCACTGCGGTCTTGCCTTGCTCGATCAACAGCGGCAGATCCTTGCCCCACTTCTGCAGCAGCGTGGCCGCGGAACCCGAGCCGATCACCAGCAGGTCGTCGCCGCTCACGCTGTCGATCTGGCTGGCGGGTACGATCTTCACGCGCAGCGCGGGCAGGCCGGTCCACTGGCCCATATGGCCGAGCATCGTCAGCACGGCTTCCTGATCCTGCGCGTTGGGCGCATCGGGAATCACGATGGCGGATTCCGCGAGGTCGGCCATGCGCGTGAACGGATAGCCGCTATTGGCGAAGTAGGCCAGGTTCGGCAGCGCCGTATAGTGCGCGAAGTCGCTGAAATCAACCACCGAATCGGGGTCGATGGCGGCGCGCGCAACGTCCGTGGCGGTGGAGGTGCACAGGCCGGTCTTCTGCGAATCGATGTGGAACTGGAACTGGAACTGGTTGTTCGAGCCGACGCGGAAGGCCGGAATTTCGATGTTGCTCGTCGCGCGCGCATCGGCGCCCGTGAGCAGCGGCACGTTGATGCGCGCTTCGTCGGCGGAGCGCGTGACCGGACGCAGACGTTGCGAACGCACCAACTGGTCGTTGATGCTCACGTTGAGCACCGAATCGTTCCAGGTCGACGGCGCCGTGTAGCGATAGCGGATGTCGAGCGGCACGTTGCTGCGCGCCCACGCGTAGAGGTCGGCGGGCACGCGCATGTTCACGCGGATCATCGGCGGGTTGTAGCCCGAGACCTGCAATTGCTGCGGATCGCTGACGAGTTCGCGCAGCAGCACGGGGCGGTCGGTGGGCACCCAGTTCGGCGCGTCGTAAGGCTTGCGCGCCGGACCCATATCGACCGATTGCACGATCACGCTGTCACCCGACATGCCGGCCTGGCCGAGCACCAGCGCATCGGCGGCCTTCTCCAGTTCTTCGGGCGTGCGGCCGGCGAGCACCAGCAGCTTGCGGCCCGATTGCGGATCGGCGGCGGGGTTGGCTATCACCGAGATCGTCGGGCCTTTGATCTCCGGTAGCGTCAGACCTGCGGGCACCTGGCCGGGCAGTGCGAGCACGACGGCGTTGGCGTCGGTGGGTGCGCTGCGCACGACCGGGAAGCGCGCGCCGCGATAGCTCGCAAGCGCGCCGAGCCACGACGACACCACGCCGGCCGCATGGAGCGTCGGCACGCCCGCGTTGGCCGCGAGCACGAAGGGCACGCGCAGCAGCGTGTTGTCGTGGCGATCGAAGAACGGCACCGGCAGCAGCGCGAGGCTGTTGGGCAGCGTGATGCCGGTGGTGTTGAGCGTGAGCGTGCTTTCGGGCGCGACATCGGCCCACAGCGCCGAGTGGTACGGGTCTTCGCAGTGATCGAGCGTGTAATGCGCGATCATCTGCACGCTGATGCGGTTGTAGTCCGTGAAGAGGCGCGGGTCCAGATTGATCTCACTCGTGACCATCTGCCCGGCGGTTTCCTTCACGAGCGGAATCGTCGCGACGATTTCGCCGTTGACCATCACCTTCAGATGCGAGAGCGGATAGATAAGCGACGGCGAGTACGTGTAGACGAGGCGCAACTTCGCACTGTTGACGACTTCGTCGGTGCGTACATCGACATTCATATAGCCGGTGGGATCGAGCCCGCGCAATTGCATCGGACCGTAGACGCCCATCTGGCGCAGCGAGAAGGTGCGCGTGCGGGTCGGGCCGACGGGGAGCGGCGTGGCGTCCGCCGGCATGGCGATCTTGCCGGGCGCCGTTTGAATCACCGCGGGACCGCTGCCGCCAGGCGTCGTGGCGATGCTGCCCGCTACGCCGCCCGTAAGACCGATGCCGATATCCGGCCCGGAGGCGGGCGCAGGCGCGGCGGCCGAAGGTGTAGCAGTTGGCGTGCCTGAAGTGGCGTTGGGCTGAGCTTTGCTTGCCGACGCAGCGGCCAGCTTGTCGGCTGCGAGAAGACTGGACGCCAGCAGCAGCCCGGCGATCAGCGCGCCGAGGCGGACATGAACGGAAACTCGCATCGCAAACGGCCCTTTGTCTTATCGCGACGGCTGCCCCCAGTCGTGCACAGCCAGCCGTCGTCGGGTGATATTGGCGATTCCGCATTTCCCGCCCTGAGTCGGGAGTGCGCCAACGTTCGGAGTTCAGCGGAGTTTATATGACTCTTATCAAAACCGGCAGATGATTGCTCACCGTTTATTTACTTTGCATGGTTAAGGATTGTCAGAAGGCCGTGCATAGTCGCATTCGCGCAACGCATGGCTAGAGCCGCCTGCAATAAGCCTCTCACGCCTGCCCCCTTATCGCGCGGCGGATCGAAGGAGTGAGCAATGTTTTCGAACGGTTCCGCAATATCTATGCATAACGAATGAAAGCCCGCAAGCATTGGCTTGCATGGAAATCGACAAAAAATAAAGCGAAAAAAACTTGTCGATAATCATGATCGACACATAGAAAATTGAGTCATCAGGCGTGTCTGATTGACTTGTCGTGCCGATCTTCGGGTGGCGCTAACTGCAGATCGTTCTGTGCGCGCGTTAAGCTGGCTGCTTCATCGATCGCGGAGCGCGCAATGAACGAACAGACCTGGCATGCCGTAGACGACTGGTTTTCCGATCGCTTGATCGGCGTGGACGAAGCGCTCGACGGTGCGCTGGCGGCAAGTGCGCAAGCGGGGCTGCGCGCCATCAACGTCGCGCCGAATCAAGGCAAGTTCCTGCATCTGCTGGCGCGCATTCAGGGCGCGCGGCGCATGCTCGAAATCGGCACGCTGGGCGGCTATAGCGCGATCTGGCTCGCGCGTGCGCTGCCGGAAGACGGCACGCTGGTGTCGCTCGAATTCAGTCAGGAGAACGCGGCGGTGGCGCGCGCCAATCTCGCGCGCGCGGGCTTGAGCGAAAAGGTCACGGTCGTGACCGGCCTGGCGCTGGATTCGCTCGATGCGATGGTGAGCGACGGCACGCCGCCGTTCGATTTTGTGTTTATCGACGCGGACAAGCGCAGCAATCCGCAGTACCTCGAACGCGTGCTGAAGCTTGCGCGCCCGGGCACGGTCATCGTCGCGGATAACGTGGTGCGCAGCGGCCGCATCGCCGATCCGAACGATCACGACGCCGATGTCGTGGGGCTGCGCAATTACTTCGATCTGCTCACGCAGGACGCGCGGCTCGATACGACGGCGGTGCAGACCGTGGGCAGCAAGGGCTGGGATGGTTTTGCGATCACCGTCGTCGGCGGTTGAAGCGCTCTTGTTGCGCGGATAAAAAAACGCCGGTGCTGCATGCAGCACCGGCGTTTTCACTTCACTCATGACGCTCGTGAAGCGCGCAAGCGCGATCAGAAGTCCGTCGTCATCGAGAACAGCACCGTGCGCGGTGCGCCCATCGTCAGATAGCCGCCGGTCGTCGAGCTCCAGTAGGCCTTGTTGGTCAGGTTGAACACGTCGGCGCGGAAGGTCGTGTCGCGGCCGAACAGGTTCGTCTTGTAGCGCGCGCCGAGATCGACCGTGTCCCATGCCTTGATCGACAGCGTGTTGGTCGTGTTCAGATACTGCGGACCGGTGTGCGTGTAGCGCGCCGAGAACGTCAGGCCCGGCACCCACGGCAGATCGTATTCCGCGCCCAGGTTGAACATGAAGCTCGGTACGCCGATCGGACGATTGCCGTCGTTCGTACCCGTGTCCAGCTGCACCGCGTTGATGTAGGTCGCGCCCGCCATCAGACGCACGCCTTTGTACACCTCGCCGAACACCGACGCTTCCACGCCGCGATGGCGTTCGTTGCCGTCGGCCACGTAATAGCCCGCGCTATTGGTATAGCTCTGCGGCTTTTCGAGCTGATACAGCGCGAGTTGCGCGCCGTATTTGCCGGTGTCGTACTTCGCGCCCACTTCATACTGTTTGGTGCGCTCCGGCGCGAGCAGCGCGCCGTTATTCTTCGCCGTACTCGGCGCCTGGTCGCCCGCGGAGAGCGATTCGCTGCGGTTCGCGTAGAACGACAGGTTATTGGTCGCCTTGAACACGACGCCGAACAGCGGCGTTGTGATCGAATCGTTGTAGGCCTCGGTCTGCAGCAGCGTCGACGACGAATACGCGTTCGAGTTGATTTCCTGATGACGCACGCCCACCGTGAACAGCACGCGATCGTGCAGGAAGCCGAGCGTGTCGGACACAGCCACGCTGCGCATCAGGCTGGTCGAGGTCAGCGGCAGATTTCCGTCCAGACCCTGCGAGTAGTACTTCGACGCGGGCGTAGCTACTTGCGGCGTGTTGTAGAGGTCGGTGTTGAAGCTGCCCGACATGTTCCACGCCGATTCCGTATGCACGCTCACGATCGACGCGCCCGCCGTCACGAAATGGCTGACCGGACCGGTGTTGAAGTGGCCGCGCACGCCCACTTCCGCCGATGTCGCGTCTTCCTTGCGCGGCACGAACATGCGCGAACCCGTGGTGACGCCAGGGCTCGTGTAATACGGCGACGAATACTGGCCCGACTCGTTGCTATGGCGCGCGCCGCCCGCCACGTAGGCGGTCCAGCCCGGCATAAAGTCGTATTCGGCGCGCAGGATACCGACGGTGTCTTCGGTCGAGCTGTACGACCAGGTCTGGGCATAGTTATAAGTCGCAGACGGCACCGACGGAATTTCCGTACCCGAGACGTACACCACCGGACGGCCGTCCGAAACGTGTTGACGCTGATACAGGAAATCGCCTTCGACGCGCACTTTCTCGCCGCGCCAGTCGAGCGCCACGGCGGTCTGGCTGTTGCGGCGGTGTTCGCCGTCGATGCTGGTTTCGCCGTCGCGGTTTGCCTGGTTCACGCGAATGCCGAACTGGTCCTGATCGCCGAAACGACGACCCACATCGACACGCGTGCCGAACTCGCCCGAAGCGCTGCCTTCGAGCGTGACCTGGGTGATCGGCTTGTCGTCGGCGCGCTTGAGCTGCAGGTTCACGCTGCCGCCGATCGAGCTGCCGTTCGGCGACGCGCCGTTCAGGAAGGCGCTCGCGCCCTTGAACACGTCCACGCGTTCGAGCGCCGGCGTTTCCACCATCTGGCGCGGCGTGATGCCGTACAGGCCGTTGAGGGAGACGTCATCGCTATCGAGCTGGAATCCGCGAATGACGTAGACCTCCTGGAAGTTGCCGTAGCCGTACGCCGTGCGCACCGCCGGATCATTCTGAAGTACGTCGGCGACGGTGCGCGCCTGCTTGTCGGCGATGGCCTTGGCCGTGTAGGTCGTCATCGAGAACGGCACGTCGATGTTGTTCTTCTGGCCGAGCATGCCGAAGTTGCCGCCGCGCGCGATTTGACCGCCGCCGTAAGTCGGCGCGAGATCGCCGGCCAGCGTGTCCCTGGCGGCCTGCACCTTGACGGTGGGCAGCGTGCTATTGGTGCTTTGTTCGGTGGTGGTCGTGGCGGCGGCGCTGCTGGCCTGGGCGAACGCGGCGGCGGGCAGCGCGAACGCCACGGCGACGGCGGCGAGAATCGCGCGGCGGCTGGCGGGCATGGCAGGCGAAGCGGTCTGGATCGACGAAGCGGACAGCGCAGCCGCATCAAGGCGCGGTGAAAGCAAACGGGTTGCGGACATAGTGAATTCGAAGCGTGTGGTCGTGCAGCCGCCTCGCGAGACCTGCGGCTCGTCGGCGGACGTATCGTTTGGGGAATGGGCGCGGTGCCGCGGCGATGCGCGGCAAAGGCTGAACCTCAAAAGTATGCGGATTGTATCTGTGAATGAGAACGATTGTTATTTGTTTTCGCAGATCAAGGGCATATTCGGCGTTTACGCCACACTTTCAGCACCTGATGAATACCTGACAGGCCAGTGCGCACACAACTATCTTTGGAGGCGTTTGAGAGGGTCAAATCGCTTCGGCAGCGCAGGCAGTAGCGAGCGCTCTGAATAACGTTGCACGCGCAACGTTATGACATTTGAAAGAACACGGCGAAGCATGTTCCGGTGGCGGTATGGGCGGGGCGGGCCCGCTTACGAGCAAGGTGGCGAGCATCTTGCTGGTCGGACGTGTCGATGCGGAAGTGGACTACGTGTTGGACTACGTGTTCGCCATCGGGCGCGCTCTGGCGGACGCGCGTGGACGCGCGCGATGGCGAGGCGGCGTTCAGCGCGCGGTCTGGCCGCTCAGGCGGCCTTCCACCACCCGCACCGCAGGCGCGGCCTCCGCGACCGCAAGCCGGATCGCGTCGATCAATGCGCGCGCGCCCGGCGACGGCGCGCTATCCGAGCGCATCGTCAGCCCGATCTCGCGCCGCGTGTTGTGCAGCGGCACATCCAGCACCACGAGTTCTCCCGCGGCGATCTCGTAGTGCAATTGCTGCGCGGAAAGCGCTGCGATCATGTCCGTGCCCATCAGCAGGCCGCGAATCACGGCGAGATCGGCGGTTTCGACGGTCGGCGTGGGCGGCTTGAGTTTCAGGCGTTTGAACTGCGCCTCGAACAGCCCGCGCGCTGGTGAATTCAGGCGCGAAACGATCCACTGGGCGTTGCGCATATCGGCCACACTCAGCCCGGTTTTCTGCGCGAGCGGATGATCGCGCCGTGCGAGCACGACCATGTCCTCTGCCATCAGACGTTCGTTGGCGAGGCCGCTGGCCGCATCGTTTTCGCGCAGCGCGCCCAGAATAAAATCGATATCGCCTGCGCGCAGGCCGGCGACCAGCAATTCATAGGCGCTTTCATCCGTGACCACGCGCACGCCGGGATGCTGCGCGCTCAGGCGCGCGATGGCCGCCGGCAGGATCAGCGTGCGGCCCAGCGGCAGTGCACCCACGGTGACCGCGCCCTGAATGTTGCCGTGCAAGGCGGCGATGTCGTCGGGCACGTGCCGCAATTCGTTGAGCGCGCGCCGCACGTGCAGCAGGAAGGTTTCGCCTTCGGTGCTCAGTTGCACGCCGCGCGGACTGCGGTGAAAAAGCGTCACGCCCGAGCCGCTTTCGAGCACGCGCATCGCGCTGCTCACGGCGGGCTGGCTGATGCCGAATGCGCTCGCGGTGCTGGGCATATGGCGATGGCGCGCGAGCGCCACGAATAGCTGCAGCCGCCGCGTGTTGAGCAGCCACGCAGGCAGCGCGCCTTCGGCGAGCGCCCGGCGGCGTGTCTGGCGTGCCGCGCACCATTGCGCCAGCGCTTCGAGTTCGGTAAAGATGCGCGCGCAACGATCGAGCACAACGCGGCCGACGGCGGTCGGCAACATGCCCGAGGGCTTGCGCTCGAACAGCGGCTGGCCCAGCGCGGTTTCGAGTTCCTGCACCGATCGCGTGACGGCCGATTGCGCGCGGTACAGGGCGGCGGCGGCGCGCGTGGCGCTGCCCGTATCGGCGACCAGGCGGAACGCGCGCAGATGCGTGAGATTGAGCAGATCCGGCGGATTCATGCGGCCCCCGCGATCAGATGCAGATTTTCGGCCGAGAGATTCAGGCTCTCCTTTGAAATGTGCGTGTGCTCTTTCATCAGCGCCTCCACGCGCGCGCCTTCGCCCTTGAGCAACGCGCCGACTATGGCGTGATGCTGGCGGTGCGCGTAGGCCAGCATCATGTATTGCTGCTGGCGCGCGGCATCGTCGAAGACGACCGTGGCCGGCGAAACGAAGGGAATCTTGTCGTTGAGGCCAAGCGCCGCGCTGACTGCGTGATTCTGCGCGGCATCGACGATCAGGGCGTGAAAGCGCCCGTTCATATCGGCATAGTGCGCTTCCGCCTCGCCGCCGAGCGCCTCGGCACCCGCCTGGAAAATCGCATCGCCTTCGCGCAGGCAATCCTGCAAGGCGCGCGCGAGCGCGGGGCTCACGCCGCGTTCGGCCACGCTGCGCGCGGCCAGGCCTTCGAGCACGCCGCGCACGTCGATTGCATTGAGCACGTCGGTTACGCTGAAACGGCGCACGATATAGCCACGCCCGCCGGAGCGCTCGACGAGCCCTTCGGTGGCCAGCACGCTCAGCGCGTAACGCAGCGGCGTGCGGGAGATGCCGAGGCGTTCGGCGAGGTGGGCTTCGACAAGCCGCTGGCCCGGCGCGAGCTCGCCCGAAAGGATGCGTGTGCGCAGCGCCTGCACGATGGTTTGCTGGGTAGTCTCGTTCATCTCGATGTCCCGCCAGGGGCCGCCCGGACGGCCTTGCGAGTTCGTTCTTTTGCTATCTGTTTCGTTTATTGGCCGGTTGCCGCGTGAAGCCGTGAAGAATCACGAACAACTCGTTTCAGGATACCAAAAACCGTTATGGCGCGTGGCTTTCGCGGCAGCGAGAAAGGCCGAGGAACGCCGGATAGCCCGTTTATAGCGCTTCGAAATGCAAAAGTTAGTGGTTACCCTTACTTACCACGCAAACGCCGATTCTGTAATTTCGTATCCCAACAGGGTCCGCTTCGCGCCACAGCGCGGCGAGTCCCTTCGGTAATCGAACGTAATATCCGGCACGCATTTGCACGACGCGGGCGGGCCGGCATGAGGGCAACACAGCATGGCAAGGATAGTAGGCGGCATTGGGACTTCGCATGTGCCGACGATCGGCATGGCGTACGACAAGGGCAAGCAGAACGAGCCGGCCTGGGCGCCGCTCTTCAAGGGGTACGAACCCGTTGCGCAGTGGCTCGCCGAGCGCAAGCCGGACGTGCTGGTGATGTTCTACAACGATCACGCCAACAGCTTCTTCTTCGACTGCTATCCGACGTTCGCGCTGGGCGTCTCGCCGCAGCACGAATTCGCCGACGAAGGCGCGGGCAAGCGTCCGTTGCCGGATATCGCCGGTCACCCGGAACTGGCCATCCATATCGCCGAACAGCTCGTCAACGACGAATTCGATCTGACGATCTTCCAGGACAAGCCGCTCGATCACGGCTGCAACTCGCCGCTTTCGCTGATGCTGCCGCACGACGGCGGCTGGCCCACGGCGCTGGTGCCGTTCGAAATGAACGTGCTGCAGTATCCGCTGCCGACGGCGAACCGCTGCTATCGCCTCGGTCAGGCGATGCGCCGCGCTATCGAATCGTTCGAGGAAGATCTCGACGTGGTGGTGGTGGGCACGGGCGGCCTCTCGCATCAGGTGCATGGCGAGCGCAGCGGCTTCAACAACACCGAATGGGACATGGAGTTCCTCGACCTCATCGTCAACGACCCGGAACGGCTCGCGAAGATGAAGCACGTGGATTACGTGCGCCTGGGCGGCGCGGAAAGCGTGGAAACGATCATGTGGCTGGCGATGCGCGGCGCGCTCGCGCCGAAGATCAAGGAAGTGCACCGCAACTACTACCTCGCGACCAGCACGGCGATGGCCGTGACGATCTACGAGAACGTCGCGGAAGGTAACGAGGAGGGCGCACGATGAATCCGCAACTCGAAGGCGTCGAAGCGCTGACCGGTACGTATCCGTTCGACATCCGCCTGAGTATCAAGGCGATGCGTCTGAACCGCTTCTTCTGGATGATGCGCACGCCGGCCGCGCGCGAGCTGTGGCTGGGCGATCGCAAGGCGGCCTACGATGCCGCCGCGCTCACGACCGAAGAGCGCACGCTGGTCGACAACACCGACTGGCTCGGCCTCGTGCAGTACGGCGTGTGTTTCTTCGTGCTGGAGAAGTTCGCGCGTGTCGTGAAGATCACCAATCTGGGCATGTACGCGTGCATGCGGGGCGAATCGCTCGAAGCGTTCCTGAAAACGCGTCAGGTGCCCGACGCAGTTTGACCGCTTGACTGGCCGCGGGCGCGCCACCCGAACACGGCGCGCCTGCCGATTGATCCGCAGTAGCTTGTAGCAACACACTCCCGCGCCGACGAAGCGCGCGAGCGGGGAAATATTAACTTCGGAGACACGCATGAACTCTGCTGATGCAGTGGATATCAAGGGCTTTATCGATTCCCGCAGGATGTCGGGCTTTCAATGGCTCGTCCTCGCCCTCTGTTTTCTGATCGTGACGCTCGATGGGCTCGACACGGCCGTGATGGGCTTCGTTGCGCCGGTCGTCATGAAGGAATGGTCGATCACGCGCGCCGCATTCGGCCCGGTGATGAGCGCGGCGATGGTGGGCCTCGCCATTGGCGCGCTGGTCGCGGGACCGTCAGCAGACCGCATCGGCCGCAAGAAAGTGCTGCTTGGCTCGGTTGCATGCTTCGGTCTTTTCAGCCTGTTGTGCGCCTTCGCGAATACGCCGGGCCAACTGGTCGCGCTGCGATTCCTCACGGGCCTCGGTCTGGGCGCGGCCATGCCGAACTCGACGACGCTGCTCTCCGAATACGTGCCTTCGAAAAGCCGTTCGCTGTTGCTGACCATCATGTTCACGGGCTTTAACTTCGGCTCGGGCATGGGCGGCTTTGTTGCGGCGTCGCTGATTCCGCACTTCGGCTGGCGTGGTGTGTTCGTCTTCGGCGGTGTGCTGCCGATTCTGTTCGTGCCGGTGCTGATGGGTCTGCTGCCGGAATCCGCACGCTTCCTGCTGGTTCGCCGCTTCTCCGCCGAACGTATTGCCGCAACGCTCTCGCGTGTCAGCGGTCATCGCTTCGCCGCCACGACTCGCTTCACCTCGCCGGAACCGGCCGTTGCCGCCAAGGCGCCAGTACGCATGCTGTTCGCCGATGGCTACGCCATGAGCACGCTGATGCTGTGGGTTACCTACTTCATGGGACTCCTGATCATTTATCTGCTCACCGGCTGGCTGCCGACGTTGATCAAGGACGCAGGTCTTCCGGTCGAGCGCGCAGCGGCGATTACCGGCATGTTCCAGTTGGGCGGCACGGTGGGCGCGATCGTGGTGGGCTTCGCCATGGACCGTCTCGACCGCAACGCCGTGATTGGCGCGGCTTATCTGCTGGGCGGCGTGTTCATCTTCGCTTTGGGTATGGGCACGCTCAAATCCAGCATGCTGACCGTGCTGGTGGCTTGCGCAGGCTTCTTCATGAGCGGCGCGCAAACGGGCCTCAACGCACTCGCACCGAGCTGCTACCCGACGCGTGCCCGTGCCACGGGCGTGAGCTGGATGCTGGGCTTCGGCCGGCTGGGCGGCATTCTCGGTTCGTTCGTGGGTGGCGTGCTGCTGTCGCTGGGCTTCAGCTTCTCGACGGTGTTCTCGGTGCTGGCCGTGCCCGCTCTGGTGGCTGCCGCTGCGATCCTGCTCAACCGCCTCGCACTGCGCTTCATTACTGCGCCGGTCGCGGACGCCTGAACGTCGCGTTCGCACCCGCCACAATCGACGAATACAAACAAGACGATCTAGATCTATAAACAGGAGGCTTGGAGAATGGCAAACGGTAAGCAGTACAAAAAAATAATCGCCGCGCTGGCGGGGGTGATCTGCGCAGGCCCGGTGTTCGCACAAAGCAGCGTGACGCTCTACGGGATGATGGATACGGGCATCACCTACGTGAGCAATCAGGGCGGCCACGGCAATGTGAAGATGGACGACGGCGTGAACGGCCCGAACCTCTGGGGCATCACCGGCACGGAAGATCTGGGTGGCGGCAGCAAGGCGTTCTTCCAGCTCGTCAACCAGTTTCAGATCGACAACGGCAGCTTCATGCCGAACAAGAGCCTCTTTAGCCGCACGTCGATCGTCGGCCTGAGCAACCCCGTCTACGGCAAGCTCTCGCTGGGTAACCAGTACGACTTCATGACGGACTCGCTGTATTTCGCGGGCGATGATCCGGCCGAACTGTCGGGTCACTTCTACGACTTCCGCGCGGGTCCGTTCGACAAGCTCGCGCTGCCGAGCAACGCGACCGGCGCGTTTGACTGGGACCGCATGGCGGGCGAGACCGTCAACAACTCGGTGAAATACGTTTCGCCGACGTTCGGCGGCTTCAGCGCGGGCGCGATGTACAGCTTCGGCAACGTGGCGGGTTCGATCGGTACGGGCAACGGTTCGAGCTTCGCGCTGAACTACGCGCACGAAAACTTCGGTGTGAATGCGGCGTACACGAACCTCAAGTACGTGGTGAGCGGCGAAGGCGACGTGAGCGTGCGTAACTGGGGTATCGGTGCGCATTACAAGTTTGGCAACTGGATCACCAACGCGCTGTTCACGACGGTGCACAACTCTTATAACGGCGGTTCCGTGTATGAGGGCTCGGTGGGCGCGCATTACTACTTCACGCCGGCGCTGAGCGCGGGTGCGTCGTATATGTACATGAAGGGTAACGACGTGGTCGATAACAATCACGCGCACCAGCTGGCGGCGATTGTCGATTACGCGCTGTCCAAGCGCACCAGCGTGTATGTGCTCGGCGTGTATCAGCGTGCCAGCTCGGGCGGCAATGCGCAGATCAAC
Source organism: Paraburkholderia sp. J69-1 (assembly GCF_905220255.1). Classification (NCBI taxonomy): domain Bacteria; kingdom Pseudomonadati; phylum Pseudomonadota; class Betaproteobacteria; order Burkholderiales; family Burkholderiaceae; genus Paraburkholderia; species Paraburkholderia sp. J69-1. The sequence continues at coordinate 33,775 of NZ_CAJMZG010000020.1, forward strand.
GGCATGAACAGCTCGGATGGCGCATCGAGCGGTCAGACCCAGGCGGTCGCACGAGTGGGTCTGCATACGAAGTTCTGATTGTCCTCTGTTCTCCGAACGCGGCGCATGTGGGTTTCCTGCATGCGCCGCGTTTCGTCTTGCGGTATTCTCCTTCGCGCTTCTCAAGCTCAATGGGGAAACCGGTCTTATGCGTACATTCCTGCCGCTCGCGTTGGCAGTCGTTGCGACACTCTCGACTCCTGCTCAAGCCAGCGAAGATCAGCCTTGCGGCGATGATGTCGTCGCATCGGTGGCGAAGTGGGCGGGCGTGAAAGGCAATCTCGCGTCCTGGAGCAATGGCGATGGCGTGCTTGCGGCGGCGTCCTGCAAGGCGATGCCGGATGCGCCGGATACGACGATTGCAGCGCTCGCGTTCGATACGGATCATGTTGGTCCGAATAGCGATGATGGCCAGATTGCGCAGGTCGTCGCGCTGGTTAAAGGCGATCAGGTGATTGCGGCTACGCGTTCCACGATCGAAGAAGACCCGTCGGAGCAGGTCGGTAGCTTTCGCATCGATACCGCGCCGTATTGGCTTTCGCCCGACGTACGCGCGTTCGGTGTGGTGTTCAATAGCAGTGGACGCGGCCCGAATTGCGCCGATGCGGCTGCGGACCAGGAGTTGACGCTCTACGTGCGAGAAGGCAGCGCGCTGCGTGCTGTATTAGGCACGAATCTCTATGGCTGGGCTAGCATTGCCCCGAATTCGTGCGGTCCCGGCTTCGACCAGACACACGGCGCGGACGCTACCATTACGATTGCTGTCGAAAAGACCGCCAGCCGCGGTTTCGCAGATCTCGCGCTCAGCGCACGAGTCACACGCGAAGAGGTAAAAAAGCTGCAATGGGCCGAGACAGGCATGTACACGAAGCGCACTGTGCTGCACTACGACGGCAAGACCTATGGATTCAATATGTCCCGTGACTTCTGGTATCCCCCTGATTCCGTCATGAAGCGCGGAAAGTGAGCGTGTGGTCGAACGTGCAGCCGTGATAACGTGGCGAGCGCGTCAGCTACGGCGAAGGCGCACATCCCGACGCATCAACGAATCAACGCATAGCAAGGAGCAGAACGTGGTCTACGAAATGGCGCATATCACGGTGTTGGCAGGCAAGAACGCCGAATTCGAAGCGGGCGTCACGCAGGCGCTGCCGCTTTTCCATCGCGCGCGCGGCTGCCTGGCGGTCGAGCTGCAACGCGGCGTGGAAGAGCCGAACCAGTACGTGCTGGTCGTGCAGTGGGAGACCCTCGAGGATCACATGGTCCACTTCCGCGAATCCGCCGACTTCCAGGAATGGCGCCGCCTGGTTGGCCCGTACTTCGAAAAGCCGCCGGTCGTGGGCCATACGGAAGTGGTGGTGAAATAAGCGGGACGTACTCTCGCGAGGAAAACGCCGCACTGCACGCGCTGCCTGATGGCGCATGCAGTGCGGCGTTTTTTATTGACCTGAATCGCAGACAGTTACCGTAAACGGCATTCTTATATTGATTGGCAGTGTGAATTAATAGTGCGAGGCTGCCTCACGTAGAGACGCCTGTTTCAACCTCTCTCCAGTGATATATCCCCCATTAATTAGGCGCTTTGCACAATGCTATGTCGGCGACGTTGTGACGTCGGCGACTACCTACGCCGAACTGGAATATGGCGTCGCCATGTCGGCCAGTCACGCGCGGCAAAAGCGCAATCTGGCGGCCTTGATCGAAGATATCCCGGTTGCCCTGTTCGATGCGGCGGCTGCAGTGGCTTATGGGCCTATTCGGCAAGCCACGCGTGAGCGCAAGACCACCTGGACAAACTGATCGCCGCTCATGCAATGGCGCTCGACGTCGTGCTGGTGACGAATAACGAACGCGATTTCGTGCATTATCTCGGCGTGAAACTCGACAACTGGCTCAACGACTAGCGCTTCTGATCTCAAACTCCTCCACATACGCCGCCGCATTCTCCCCATCCCAGGTGTGTCCATCGACGAACACCGGCCTGGGCAATACCGCAGGCACCGAAATTCCCATCGCCCCCGCCGCTTCCCGATAAAGCGCCGTCTGATTCAGTGCGCTGGCGATCCCGGCATAGTCGGTACGCGGCGCCAGCATGCCCCAGCGCTCGAATTGCGTCAGAAACCAGACGCCTTCCGACTCCACCGGATAATTCACCGCGCCGTCCTCGAAGAACTTCATCTCGGACGCGCTCAATCCCGCCTCACCCTCCAGCCGCGCCGCAATCAGATCGGCATCCGCGCCCAGCATTTCGGGCCGCGCAAGCCACTGCGCAATTTCCCTGCGATGGCCCGCGCCGTCGAGCCATCGGCACGCTTCCAGCATCGCCTGCACCAGTGCGCGCGCCGTATTCGGATTGCTGGCGACAAAATCGCGCCGGCAGGCCAGCACTTTTTCCGGATGATCCGGCCAGATCTCGCCGCTGCGGATCACCGTGCGCCCCACGCCGCGACGCTGCGCTAGGGCGGGCCAGGGCTCGCCCACGCACAGGCCGTCGAGCCGCTCTTCGGCCAGCGCCGCCACCATCTGCGGCGGCGGAATCACCACGCTGTCGATGTCGCGCAGCGGATGCACGCCCTGCGAAGCGAGCCAGTAATACAGCCACATCGCGTGCGTGCCGGTCGGGAAAGTCTGCGCGAACACGGGCTTGCGACCGAGCGTGGCGAGCGCGCGCGGCAAGGTGCCGTGTTTGGTGAGCGCATCGGCGAGACGGTTCGATAGCGAAATCGCCTGGCCATTGCGGTTGAGCACCATCAGTACGGCCATGTCTGTCTGCGGCCCGCCAATGCCGAGCTGCACGCCATACACGAGCCCATACAGCGAGTGCGCGGCGTCCAGCTCGCCGGCCAGCAGCTTGTCGCGCAGCGCGGCCCACGTCGGCTGTCGCGACAGTTCGAGCGTGAGGCCGTGGGCGTGGCCGAACTCCAGCAGCTTCGCGGCGACGACGGGCGCGGCATCGGCGAGCGGCACGAAGCCGATCTTCAGATGGGTCTTTTCGAGCCGCGCGGCCGGTGTGGACGGCGCGGCGCCTGGGTTGGCGGTGGCATTCATAGGCGAGTTCATGCGTCGCGCTCGCGCGCGTCGGCGGCCGCGACGATCTGGCGGGCGACTTCGGCGAGCTTGAGGCTCTGGTTCATCGCGCGCTTGCGCAGCGAAGCGTAGGCGGCGGGCTCGGTCAACTTCTGTTGTTCCATCAGGATTCGCTTGGCGCGGTCGATCAGCTTGCGCTCGGCGAGTTCGTTCTCGGCCTGGGTCAGACGCTCGCGCAGTTGCGCTTCCTGCGCGAAACGCGCGAGCGCGACTTCGAGAATCGGCGCGATGCGCTCGCCAGCGAGACCTTCGACGAGATACGCCGTCACGCCCGCATTGACCGCCGAGCGGATCAATTGCTGATTGGCGTCGTTGCTGAACATCAGCACGGGACGCGGCGCGGTGGCGTTCATCACTGCGAGCTGTTCGAGCGTGTCGCGCGAGGGCGATTCGGTATCGATGATGATGACGTCCGGCCGCTCGCGTTCGACGACGCGATGCAGCGCCTGGGGCGTCGCGGGCTCGGCGAGCATGTCGTAGCCCAGGCGCGCGAGCGCGTCGCGCAGATCGCCGATGGGCTTGTCGGTGTCGGTTACGAGCAGGACGCGCAGCATGGTGTTTCTTGGGTCGATGGCATGAAGGCTTTCGACGTGGCGCATCGCGCGAGCCGGTTGGCTCGATGCGTTTGCCTCGCGAGTCGAACAGCATTGCCCGACTGAAATGGATCGCGACGTGTGGGGCGTCGTCGTACGTGGCGCGCCGCATCGTTGCGGCACACGTCATCTTTTCAGCAAGGTGCGTGCCAGTTTGTGCTCCGCACGAAATGAGGGCGAAGAAGGCGCAGCGGCGGGGCGCAGGCCGGATTTAGATCGGATGTGATGCACCGCAGCAGTGCATGCAACGCGCTCTGGCACTCGAATGGCGCAAATCGGAGTGACGCATCGCAACTAACAGCCAATTCCGTGCGATGCCATTAAATCAGAAAAGAGGGATGTTGAAGCGTCGAGACCTAATGCAGCGGAGTTCAGCAAGCAGCAGAAGATCCGCCCGTATCGCGCGACAGTTCTCTGCTGCGTGCGTACGCGGCCTCAGCCCGCGCGACGCACTGGCGGAAACCGCCGCTTGCCGCCGCCCGTGCCGATACGGCGGAAGCGTTCGCGTTTGGTCTCTTCCTCGAAATGCGTCAGCGACAGCTTCACAAGATCGCTGCGCGAGACGATGCCCACGAGCCGCTTCGATTCGCGATCGCTCACCACCGGCAGCCGCTCCAGCCCATGCACGGCAAGTCGCGCGGCGATCTGGCGGCAAGTTTCCTCGGGCAGCGCGACATCCACTGTACGCGCGGCGAACAGCGTGCCGACCGGCTGATCGAGCGCTTCATCCGCGCGCACCGCTTCGAGCATCGCGCGATCCGCCACGCCTAGCACCTGGCCGTCACGCACCACGGGCCACGCGCGCCGCTGCTGCGTCGTGCCGAAGAAGCGCGTCAACGCTTCGCGCACGCTCATGTTCGCGTCGATCGATTCGACCTGACGCGTCATCACCTCATCGACGTAATGACGCTCCAGCGGATCGACACTATATTCGCGATAGATGTGATACCCACGCCGCGCAATCTTCTCGGTCATGATCGAGCGCTTCATCACAACGGTCGCGAAACCGTGCGCGACCAGCGTCGCGGCGAGCAAAGGCAGCAGCGCATTGCCGTCGTGCGTGAGGCCGAAGGCGAACACGATGGCCGTGAGCGGCGCACCCAGCGTGGCGCCGAGCGTCGCGGCCATGCACACTAGCGGCCACAGCGCGGGATCGCTGCCGGGCAGCACGTGACTGAGCACGCATCCCAGCCCGGCGCCCAGCATCAGCAGCGGCGCGAGCACGCCGCCCGACGTGCCGGAACCAAGCGCGATGACCCAGATCACGGCCTTCACGGCGAGAATCGCCACGGCCGCCTGCAACAGAATATGTTGATGCAGCAAATCGCCGATCACGTCATAGCCCACGCCCAGCGCGCGCGGCTCGATATATCCGCCGATCCCCACCGCCAGACCGCCGATAGCGGGCCACCACGACCAGTGCAGCGGCAGACGCTTGAACAGGTCTTCGACCTTGTAAAGCGAAACCGACAAACCCGAAGCCAGCGCGCCCGAGAGCAGCCCGGCGATCACACACGAGCCTAGCGCGAGCGCTTGAGGTGGCGGTGTCTGCATGGCGAACAGCGGCTGGGTGCCGAAGAACACCGCGCGCGCGAAACCCGCCACGGCACATGCAAGCGCCACTGGCAGAAAACTGCGCGGACGCCATTCGAACAGCAGCAATTCCACCGCGAGCAGGACGGCCGCGACCGGCGTGCCGAACACCGCCGTCATGCCTGCGGCGGCACCGGCCACGAGCAGCGTCTTGCGCTCCGCGGCGGTGAGGCGCACGCACTGCGCGAGCAGCGAACCCAGCGCGCCGCCCGTCATGATGATCGGACCTTCCGCGCCGAACGGCCCGCCGCTGCCGATCACGATTCCCGACGACAGCGGCTTGAGCACCGCCACCTTCGGCGACATCTTGCTCTTGCCGAACAGGATCGCTTCGATTGCTTCGGGAATGCCGTGGCCGCGAATTTTTTCCGAACCGAAACGCGCCATCATCCCGACGATCAGGCCGCCCGCCACCGGCACGACGATCACCCACGCGCCGAGCGTATTGAGCGCGGGCGAATGATCGGCGAACGAGAAGCGGCCAAAGAAAAACAGGTTCGTGAACCAGTGAATCAGGCTCAGCAGCACGAACGCGGCGAGTGTGGCGAGCGCGCCAATCACGGCCGCCAGCGCGCCGATACCGGGCAGGCGAGCGTTGGCCGAAAAATCGCGCTTGTGGGAATCGTCGGAACGCATGGTCTTCAAAGGTCGATTTGCGGAATGGTGAAAGCGCCTTCGAGCGAGCGCAGTTCCGCGCGATGCAGTTCGGCGAGGCGCACGAGCAGCTTTTCGCCGGCGTCGAGCAGATGCACTTCCACCTGGCGGCGGTCGCGCTCGCTCACGCGACGCTCCACGAGTTCGAGCGCTTCGCAGCGTGACACAAGCGCGACTACGCCGTGATGCTGCGCCTGCAGACGCTCGGCCAGTTCGCCGATGGTGGCCCATTCGCGGCCAGGATAACCCTTCACATGCAGCAGCAACAGATACTGCAGCGGCGTGATGCCTTCGTTCTGGGCGGCCTGCTCAGAGAAGCGCTCGAAACGGCGCATCTGATAGCGGAATTCGGACAGTTGCTCGAAATCGGCCTTTTTCAGGCCGCGTGGGCTTTGCTTCATCGGGGATCCAGGGCGGGACGTTTCGATCTACGAATATATCACAACATGATATTTATGGCCGCAATGGGACATTGCGGCAGCGCTGTTGCGTGCTTCAGACGCTCTGTTTTTGCAGCGGCTGCGTTTGGCGGTAAAGGCCCGAGATCAGATCGGCCTGCGTGATGATGCCGGTGAGGCGGCGCTCGCCGTCTACGACTGGCACGTGATGATGCCCGCGTCCCGCGAACAGCGCGAGCAATTCGACGATGGGCGTCGCCGCGGTAATCGTGCGCACGTGCGTGCTCATCAATGTGTTGACGCGCGCATCGTTGCCCGCGCGTTCACGCGGGCCGAGGCCGAACGTGCGCAGCAAGGCGCGCAGCGGATGCTGGCGGGCGCCATCGTCGGCGAGATCGGCGCGGGTGACGATGCCTTTCACGTGACGCTGTGCGTCTACCACCGGCAGCGCCTTCACGTCATGCTCGCGCAGCAGCGCGCGCGCTTCGCCCACCGTGGTCGCGGGCGTGATGCTGACGACGTCGCGCGACATGACATCGGCGCAATTGAGCATGCCGAAAGTGCGCGCGTAGGCGCGAATTTCGGTTTCGCGCAGCAGCGCTTCGAGATCGTCGGTATCGACGTCGATCAACTCGTTGCGCTCGCGCAGGGCGGCTTCGAGATCGGCGCGCAAGAAGCCGCTCGCGGCAGGCGCGGGCGGCGTGGATTTCGCTGCGAGCGCGGCATGCGGATAGCGATGCCCCGTGGCCTTGTGATAGACAAGCGTCGCGCCCAGCAGCACGAACGATTGCAGCAGCACGGGCTCCAGCACGAACTCGTAGCCGAGCGCGCGCACGGCAGGGCCGCCGAGCACCGCAGTCAACGCCACCGCGCCCGAAGGCGGATGCACGCAGCGCAGCGTGAACATCGCGCAGATCGCCACGCCCACGGCGACGGCGGCAGCCAGCACCGGATCGGCGATAAAGAGCGCGCAGGTCACGCCCACGACCGCCGAAACCAGATTCCCGCCGATGATCGACCACGGTTGCGCCAGCGGGCTGGCAGGCACGCCGAACAGCAGCACGGCTGAAGCGCCCATTGGCGCGATCAGCCAGGGGATCGTCGAAGCGTTGCCGAGCAGATGTTGCGAGACGGCGCCGGTGAGTGCAATGCCGATCAGCGCACCGATGCCCGAACGCAGACGTTCGCGCCAGCGCAAGGTGACGGGCGGCGGCGCGAAGCGTGCGATCCAGCGGGAGAAGTTCAGACGAAACACAGTTGAAATAGCGACAAATCGAACGTTATAAGCATGAAGCCGGGAAGCTTCGATTGCGTCGAATTATATCGTAACGTGATATAAATGGTGCTGCGCGATGCTCGGTATAAGCGCGGATATACGTGCCGATATAAGCGTTGAAGTTTTCGCGGGGGTTGGCGCAGATCGACATTAATGAGGATGCCGAATAAATTGGCATGAAAAAGCCGCCGGGCGCATGCGATGCGCCCGGCGGCTTGTCTTGTGGCTCTGGCGAAGGCCTGGGCCTAGACCGTATGACGCGGACTGCCCGCCATCGGATGCGCATCGCCGGGATGGGCGTTCGGCAGGCGGCGGCCATGATCGGCGGCGTTGCGGCTGGGCGCCGGGGCGTGATGCTGCGCCTGGCGCGTCTCGGAGCGCGCATGCGGATGCGGCTGCGGATGGGTTTCGGCGCGCGGCATCGGGCGCGGCGCGCCATGACCGCCCGGACGCGAGACCATTTCCACATGCACGCGCGGCCCATGCGGCGCGCGCGGCGGCGGCTCGACAAAGGCGTGCTGTTGCATCGGCAGATGGCCATCGTGGTGCGCCATCACGTTGCGCAGTTCGGCGCGGCGATGGAACACTTCGCCGCGCAGATCGCCGCGGCCATAGTAGTGACGATGGCGTTGGCCATCCGGGCCGACGAACCAGATGTACGTCATGCCGCCCACGTAGACCACGTCGCGATCGAGCGCGACCGACACATAGGCGTCGTGCGGCTCGGGCACATAGGCGGGCGCGCCCACCACGACCGGCGCGGGCGGCGGCGCGGCCACCACCACGGGGCGCGCGGGCGCAGCGACCACTTGCGTATGGGTCACGCAGCCCGAAAGCAGCGCAACCGAAAGAGGGACGAAGGCCGCGAGCGCGGCGAGGGCGCCGGTTTTGGGTCTGGAAATAAAGGCGCGCGTGTTCCCGTTCAAGCGTGGCTCCGTGAGAAGGTTGATGGCTCAACCGGTTAACGGCAGGAATGAACAGTGGCTTGAGGAAAAGGGACGTCGAAGTGCGGGTTACAGCGCCTTCGCCATTTCCGTCGTCCCGCCCCAACCGAGTTGCCGATACAGATCGCGGCCCTGCTCGGTCGAATGCAGGATCACGTAGCGGATGCCACGCCGCGCGAATTCGGCGTCGGCGAGTTGCATGAGCTGCCGGGCGAGGCCGCGCCGCCGTGCGTGCGGCTCGACGTAGACATTGAGCACATAGCCGCGCCGGTCCTGATCGGGGTGAGCGGGATGCGGCGGCCAGTCGATTTCCATCAGGCCGATGCTCGCGACGGGCGCATCGACTTCGGCTTCATTCAGCACGAAACCGAAGTAGCGACCATCGGCAAGACGCGGCGCGAGCCAGGTGCGGAAGTGCGCGGTCATGGTCGCGAGCGTGGCCGCGTCGCGGCCGGCTTCGCGGAACATCGCCTCGCGGTGGTGGCAGACGAGTTCGAGATCGCCGCTATGAATGGCGCGTGGCTGCATCGGAAATCCCCGTATTCATCAGTGCAAAGCCCGCGGCGTGCGTCTAGCTGGCTTTGGTCCCTTCGATCTCGCGCAGGATTTCGTCGAAGGGCGCGGGCTTGACGAGATGCCGGTCGAAGCCGGCTTCAGTGGTGGCCTGGCGGTCGCGTTCCTGGCCGTAGCCGGTGAGCGCGATCAGCTGCGTGTGCGCCGTGGCCGGTTGCGCGCGCAGCGCCTTGGCGAGCGCATGGCCGTCCATGCCTGGCAGACCGATATCGAGAATCGCCACATGCGGCTCGAAGCTTTGCGCGATCGTCAGCGCACTCGGGCCGTCGTGCGCCACGCGCACGTCATGGCCTTCGAGTTCGAGCAGCATCAGGAGCGAGGTGGCCGAATCGACATTGTCGTCGGCGATCAGTACGCGTCGTTTGCGTGAGATTTGTTCGTTATCCATATTGTTGTTATCTATGGGTACGGCGTCGGTATCCGGCGCGAGCACGATGGGCAGCCGCACCACGAATTCCGAGCCCTTGCCGAGTCCTTCCGAATGCGCGGCCACGGAGCCGCCATGCAGTTCCGCCAGCTCGCGCACGAGTGCGAGGCCAATGCCGAGCCCGCCGTCCGCGCGCTTGACCGCGTCGCGCGATTGCATGAAGAGTTCGAACACATAAGGCAGCTCGTCGTGCGCGATGCCGATGCCATTATCGCGCACGCTGATCGCCACGTCGGCGTTGCTGGCATCGAGACGCAAGGTGACCGCGCCGCCTACGGCCGTATATTTGGCCGAATTCGACAGAAGATTGCTGATGATCTGCGCGACGCGAATGCCGTCGCCCACAATATGGCAAGGCGCCGCCGTCATGTTTACGGTCAGTTTCTGCTGCTTGGCGTCGAGCACCGGGCGGCTGGTCTCCACCGCCATTTCGACGATCTGGCGCAGATCGAGCGTGTTCATCTGCAGGGCGATCTTGCCGTGCGAAATCCGCGAGACGTCGAGCAGATCGTCCACCAGCCGGCCGAGATGTTCGACCTGGCGGCTGGCGATCTGGCGCGCGTCGGCGCGGCCCGCGTCGCTTGCGCCGTGGCGCGGGTCGAGCAGTTCGATGGCGTTGCGGATCGGCGCGAGCGGGTTGCGCAACTCGTGCGCGAGCGTGGCGAGGAAGTGGTCCTTGCGGCGGTCGGCGTCGCGAAGCGCTTGTTCGGCGGCGTAGAGGCGCAGCAGCGCGCGCACGTTCGCCACCAGTTCGGCGGGATCGACGGGTTCGGTCAGATAGCTGTCGGCGCCGCCGTCGAGCGCGCGAATCTTGTCGCGCGCCTGCACGGCCGCGGCCGACGTCTGCAGAATCAGCGTCGAATTGGTCCGCGGGTCCTGCTTGATGAGGCGGCAAACGTCGATGCCGCTGATGTCCGGCAACTTCACGTCGAGCAGCACGAGTGCGGGCGCGTGCTCGCGCACGGCGTCGAGCGCGGCCTGCCCCGTGGCGGCTTCGATCACCGCGAAGCCCGCATGGCGCAACACGCGCGACTTCACATAGCGCGCGCCTTCGTTGTCGTCGACATTGAGGATGAGTGTGGCGTCGGGCGTCATGATGCCGCGCCTCCCGAGCCGGCGGGTTCGTTGTGTTCATCGCTGGCGTGAGCGGCATCGGCGAGCCGCACGGGAATATCGACATGAAACGTCGAGCCCACGCCCAGTTCGCTCTCCACGCCCACTTCGCCGCCCAGCAAGGCGGCCAGCTTGCGGCACAACGGCAGGCCGAGGCCGGTTCCCTTCACGCGCTGTTGCAGACGGTTCTGCACCTGGCCGAACTCCTCGAAGATGATCGGGTGATGCTCGGGAGCAATCCCGATGCCCGTATCCGCGACGAAGAACACGATGCGCTCGCCGTTCGCTTCGAGCCGCGCGCCCACGCGAATCAGGCCTCGTTCGGTGTACTTGAGCGCGTTCGAGACGAAGTTGCGCAGGATCTGCGTGAGCTTGGGTTCGTCGGTGTAAAGGCGCGGCAAGTCGGCCGTGGCGGCGAATTCGAGCGACACGTGCGGTGTTTCCAGCAGCGGCGTCAGCATGGTGCGCAGCGCGGCGAACAGATCGGCGGGATCGAACCACGCGGGCGTGACTTCGGTCTTGCCGGCCTCGATCTTGGCGAGATCGAGCAGATCGTCCACGGCTTCGCCGAGCGTTTCCGCCGAGGCGAGGATCAGCTTGACCTGGCGCTCCTGTTCCGTCGTCAGATCGCCGTCGAGCCGGTTGAGCAGCAGGTTGGCGAGCGCGCGGACCGACGAAAGCGGCGTGCGCAGTTCGTGGCTCATGTTGGAGAGAAAGCGCGTTTTCATCAGGTCGGCGCGGCGCAGTTCTTCGGCGCGTTCGTCGAGTTCCGCATAGAGCGCGACCACGCCGCGATTGGTCGCTTCCAGTTCCTGGGTCAGGCGCGCGAGTTCTTCCTGACGCTCGCGCAACTCGTCGAGCGTCGCCACCAGCTCGCGATTTTGCTGCTGCACTTCTTCGAGCGAATCGGCCTGCGGCGCGAGCGCGGCCGCGCCGTTGACGATGCGCTCCAGTTCCTGGCCGCGCAGCGTCGAGCGCTCGTGCGGCAGGCTGCGCGCCATCGATACGGTGGTGCCTTTCGGCGTCGATTCGATCTCGAAGCGATCCATCAGCCGCCGGCTGCCCATGATGCCCAGCCCCATGCCGGTGGGCGAGCGCCACGTGCCGTCGAGCACGGCTGCGAGATCGCGCAGCCCCTGGCCGTGGTCGCGCACGATGATTTCGAACGTCTGCGGCGAGCGCGCCGCGTCGAAGGCGAAACTGACCTCGCCGCCGCCCGCGTAGTCGAAGGCGTTGCGCGCGATTTCGGACACGGCGCTGGCGATGCGAGTCTGGTCGAGCGTCGAAAAGCCGAAGCCCGCCGCCAGGTCGCGCGAACGCCGCCGCGCCACGACGACGTCCTGGGCGGTTTCAATGCGGATGCGCAGCAGTGGCGTATTCATGGTTCAACTGTACTCCCGGCTGCGCCTTGACGACGACGACGGTGGCGTCGTCGCGGCGGCGCGAGAAGTCGCGGTAAAGGACAGCGGCGATGACGACGGCCGGCTGATGGGCGAGCCCCGACCAGGCGTCCAGATCCCAGCGCGTGCCGACCCCGTCCGAATGCAGGATCAGCAGGCTGTTGGCCCGCCAGGCCAGTTCGAATTCCTGGGTGCCGCGCATGGTGTGACCGACGATGCCGTTGCGCGAGACGATCTGGTAGCTCGGGCGGGCGTCGCCTTGCGCGCTGATCGAATTCGTCGACGAGTTCGACGACGAATTCGACGATAAGCTCGCCGACGAAGCCGCGCCCGCAAGCCCCGGCCGCCCGGTGCCATACGCCACCGCCGCAATATTGCCGGTGCCGCAAAAGCTCACGCTTGCGCGCACGAGATCGAAGCGCGCCAGCGCGAGCGCCGCGCCGCGCGTCGGGCGCAACGCCGCGTGCGACAGCTCCATCAACGCGGCGGGCAAAAGCCCCGCGCGCCGCCGCAACACTTCGAGCGCTGCCGTGGCGGCCACGTGCGCTTCCGCGCCGTGACCGAGGCCATCGGCGAGCGCGATCGTGAAACCGCCCGGATCGGCCTGCGCCTGCCAGCCATCGCCGCTCACTTCCTCGCCCGGATACGGCACGCAGACGCCGCCGATCTCGGGACCGGAGAGCGCCGCGCGCGGCGCGCCGGGCTTTTGCACCAGCACGCGCAGCACCGTGCCGTGGCCCGGCTGCGACCACAGCGCGATCTGATTCGAAAGCCGCCGGATCGCGCCCAGACCCGTGCCGGGCGTGCCAGCCGTCGAGTGGCCGTCGGACAGCGCGGCGCGCACATCGGTCATGCCGGGGCCGCGGTCGAGCGCGATCAGTTCCACGCCGCCGTCCAGCGCGCGCACCAGCAGTTCGCCGTGGCCCGCGTGCTTGAGGATGTTGGTGGCGGCTTCGGTCAGCACGATCGCGAGGCGTCCCGTATCGGTCTCGTTGAGCCCGGCCAGGTGTGCGGCCTGCGCCGCGCCGCGGCGCGCGAACGCCACGCTGCTGGCGTCGCCGATCTCGAAGGAGCGATGAGTGCCGCCGGCCGAGCCGGACGCGCCGCCTAGCGTACTTTCCATTTGATGATGGTGACCGTGGTGCCACTGCCCGGCGTGGAGTCGATCGTGAACGCATCGCACAGACGCCGCGAGCCGCCCAGACCCAGGCCCAGACCGTTGCCGCTCGTGAAGCCGTCCTGCAAGGCGCGTTCGATGTCGGGAATGCCCGGTCCCTGATCGGTGAAGGTGAGCTTCAGCCCCACGCGCACGCCGTTGCTGACGGCGTCGAGCCGCGCATCGCCGCCGCCGCCGTATTGCAGCGTATTGCGCGCGAGTTCACTCGCCGCCGTCACGAACCTGGTCTGCTCGATCAGCGAAAAGCCGTGGGCGATCGCTTCGTCGCGCACGATCTGCCGCAGCCGGACGATTTCCTCGTCCGAGCGCAGGCTCACCTGGGTGAGCAGCCTGTCGGTCGTGCCGTTGCCGTTCATCTCGCAGGCAACCGGCGTGCTAGACCTGACGCTGCTTGAGCAGCGCCATGCCTTTTTCGACATTGAGGGCGGTGCGCACGCCAGTGAGCGTGAGACCGAGTTCGACCAGCGTGATCGCCACCGACGGCTGCATGCCGACCACCACGGTCTGCGCATCGAGCACCATCGCCATCGCCGCCGTGTTCGAAATCATCCGGCCGATGAACGAGTCCACCATATCGAGCGCGGAAATATCGATCAGCACGCCCTTGGCGGATTCCTTGACGATGCGCGCGGTGAGATCGTCCTGCAGCGCGATCGCGAGGCGGTCGTGCATGTCCACCTGGATCGAGACGATCAGGCAGTCGCCCAGACGCAGAATTGGAATGCGTTCCATGGCGCGCTTGCTCCCTTAAGCCGCGGCTTTCGGCTTGATGATCGACGAGCCGGTGCGCTGCAGCGCGATCACGAAGGCGTCGGCGAGCGTGGATTTGGTGGTGACGTTGGTGAGATCGACGCCCAGATGCACGATGGTCTGCGCGATCTGCGGACGGATGCCGCTGATGATGCAGTCCGCGCCCATCAGCCGCGCGGCGGCGACGGTCTTGAGCAGATGCTGGGCGACGAGGGTATCGACGGTCGGCACGCCGGTGATGTCGATGATCGCGAGGCCCGCGCCCGTATCGACGATCTTCTGCAGCAGGCTTTCCATCACCACCTGGGTGCGCGCGGAATCGAGCGTGCCGATCAGTGGCAGCGCCAGAATGCCTTCCCACAACTGCACGACCGGCGTGGAGAGCTCCAGCAGTTCCTCCTGCTGACGCGCGATGATCGCTTCGCGACTCTTCTGGAACACCTCGGTGGTGTAGAGGCCCAGTTCGTCGATCAGCAGATTGATCGACCAGCTGACTTCGGCCAGCTCGGCGGGATTCACGAAGCTCTCGCGTAGACGCGCATAGAGAGGCTGCTTGAGCGAGAACACGAAAGTGGCGGTTTCGGCGGGCGTGAAACCCTGTCGCGCGCGATGAGCCGACATATCGGCGAGAAAAGCGCGCACCGGCTCCCATTCCGGGCGATTGACGTCGAGCGCGTCGGACTTTGCGAGCGTGTCGAGGAACACCTTGAGGAAGGTCGAAAATTGCTCGCGGATTTCCGCTTCCATGGCGAGACCGCGGCGCAGCGCGATGGGCAGATGCAGGCGGACCCAGTCGGCGAGCAGGGCGTCGCGATGCGGGTTCAGAACATCTTCGAGACGGGCCCGTTCGGGTGTGTTCATGCGATCTCTCCTGCAGTCTGGCGGTGCACTTGCAGTCTCTATTTTTGAGACGGAACCGCTGCACCTTACACCATTGTCGTGATTGAAGCTATTACCCGTAGGTAAAAAGAACGGGAACGGAATGGACGTTTTTGGGGTTTTCTGAGGTCGCGGTCGAGTCGGTAAAGTCCTTTTGTATTAAGGGGTTTCACGCTTTTGCATGGTGTTCTTGTAGTTTTTACACGCAATGGCGATGTCGTGCATGTTGCGGCCGTGAAGCGCGATTCGGGAATTGGGTGCGGGACCGCACTCTGGCGTGAGGGAATTGCTCGCATCGCGCGGTTTTTTGTGGCTGGACGCGCTGGTACGGAGATTGCTATGTATTGACCGCCACACACAAAAACGAGGAGAGGGGTGCCACATGAAGATCGATCCCGTTTCACTACAGGAATCGACGCCAACGGGTCTCACCAGCGGAACGGCAGGGGCCGCGTTCGCTACCGCGCAAGGACTGGCGGAAGAGGTCGCCGAGGACGAGAAAGGCCTGCGGGTCTTGTCGAGATTGTCGTATTGCGTTGCCTGGCTGTTTGGGCTGGAGGCCTTCTTTATGGAGCCTGCGGCGGCGGGACAGGCGGGGCAAGGGTTTGAGGGGAGGGGGCGCGAATAAAGCGCCGGGACGGCCGGCTGACTTGTTGGTTGAGGTCGGCTGGTCGTCACCTGACTGGTTTTTGCTGTTTTGTTTCTGCTGGGTCTTTTGCTGGTCTTCTGGACCCGGTTTCTGTAACAAAATCCCGGTAGATGTAACGTGACGTAACAGGTTTTTTGGACCTGGGTGTGAGGTTACGTTTGCTCCGCGGTTTGTTCGATCAAAACTCGCAAAAACATAGAAAAGAAAAGACCTTGAAACACACCCATCGCCCGAATGCTTTATAAAAGTGGCGACAGCCAGCCAGAAAACCGACCGAGCCCCGCATGAAGACCGTCCTGCAAATCATCACGCTACTCACCGCCCTGACCGGCCTGCTTCCCCACACAGCCAGCGCAGCACCGCAACAAGTTGACCAGACCGACCCGCAGGCGCTGATCAAAACCGCCACCCAGCAAGTGCTCGACGAAGTCCGCGCCCAGTCGATCACCCCCGACGACATCCCGCGCATCCGCAGCATCGTCGACCGTGACATCCTCCCGTACGTCGATTTCCAGCGCACGACGCAGCTTTCGATGGGCCGCCACTGGCGCACCGCCACGCCCGCCCAGCAGCAACAGGTGATGCAGCAGTTCCAGCTTCTGCTGATCCACCTCTACGCCGGCGCCCTGGCGCAACTGAAGCCCGATCAGCAGATCGAATACACCCCCATGCGTAACTCCCCGACGGATACCGACGTCGTCGTGCGCACCCTCGCGCAAACCAGCGGCAAGCCCGTCGAGATCGACTATCGCCTCTACAAGACGCCGAACGGCTGGCGCCTCTACGACCTGAACGTGCTCGGCGCCTGGCTGATCCAGACTTACCGCGCGCAGTTCAACGAAAAGATCCAGCAAGGCGGCGTAGACGGCCTGATCCAGTTCCTGAGCTCGCGCAATCAGCAACTCGAAGCCGGCAAACCCTGACGCGCGCAGACTGCGCGCCCTTTCGCCCTTTCGCCCATCGCGCGTCTGCGTTACGCTCGCGCGCGGCACGCCGCTTGCCCTGCCCATGCCAGGCAAACCGGAACGCAAGCGGCGTGCAGCAAGCCACGCATACCCAAATGATTTCGCCCGTTGCCGCCCATTGCGCGCAGCGCGCACTACCCTGAATGCAGGTGCGCCCCGATGCGCGAACCCAATTCGCACCACGAATCGCCAAATGAATCCTATGACCGTCCCCGCCCCGGTCGCCATGCCATGAATTTTCCGCTTCCGCCTCCCGAGCGGCCGCAGTTCGGCCACGCTCACGCGACTCCCGGCAGCCGCCGCAACCGCGTGTTCCCCCCGAGCACGCCGACCGTCCACACGCTCGCGTCCGTCATCACCGGCGTGGTGGTCGTCTGCGGTCTGTACTTCGGCCGCGCAGTGCTGATTCCGATCACGCTTTCGGTGCTGCTGAGCTTTCTGCTCGCGCCGCTCGTCAACGCGCTGCGCCGCCTGCGCCTGCCGCAGTTTCTGTCGATCATGATCGCCGTGCTCGCCACCGTGCTCGCGCTGGCGGGCGTGAGCGCGCTGATCGGCGCGCAGGTCGTGCAGCTTGCCGCCGATCTGCCGCAGTATCAGGAAGCCATCGAGCAGAAAATCGAGACGGTGCAGGAAAAGACCGTCGGCCGCGCTGATTCGCTGATGACGCGCGCCGCCGCCGCATTGCAGCGCGTGACGCCCACGCCGCCGCCCGCGCCGCCGCAGCCGCGCGGGCGCGCCGCGCGCAATCAGCCGCAGCAGCCGATGCCGGTCGAGGTCCACACGCCCGCGCCCACGCCGATGCAGCTCGCGCAGAAAGCGTTTTCGCCGGTCATCGCGCCGCTCGAAACCGGCTTTATCGTGCTGGTGGTGACGATCTTCATCCTGCTGCAGCGCGAGGATCTGCGCGACCGGCTCATCAGTGTGTTCGGCTCCGACGACCTGCACCGCACAACGACCGCCATCAACGACGCCTCCGAGCGTCTGTCGCGCTACTTCGTCGCACAACTGGGCGTGAACGTTTCGGTGGGCGCGGTGCTCGCGGTGGGGCTGGCGGGCATCGGCGTGCCGGGCGCGCTGCTGTTCGGCGCGTGCGCGGCGCTGCTGCGTTTCGTGCCGTACATCGGCATCTGGATCGCCGCCGTGATGGCCACGATTCTGGCCGCCGCGATCCAGCCGCAATGGACCATGGCGGTCTGGACGCTGATCTTCTTTATCGTCGTCGATGTGGTGGCGGGGCAGTTCGCCGAGCCGATGCTCTATGGGCGCCGTTCGGGTCTTTCGCCGCTCGCGGTGGTGGTGGCGGCCATTTTCTGGAGCTGGCTCTGGGGGCCGATCGGTCTGGTGCTGTCGACGCCGCTGACGCTGTGCATCGTCACGCTCGGCCGTTACGTGGATCGATTGAATTTTCTGACCATCCTGCTCGGCGATCAGCCCGCGCTCACGCCCGCGCAAACCTGCTATCAGCGTCTGCTCGCCGACGATCCGCATGAGGCGCTGTTGCAGGCCGACCGCCTGCTCGCCGATATGCCGCTGATCGATTACTACGAGCAGGTGGTGTTCGAAGGGCTGCGGTTCGCGCGCAACGACGTGCTGCGCGGCGTGCTGCCGGCCGAGCAACTGGCGCGCATCAATCAGGCGTTGCTCGATATCGTCGAAGATCTCGAATCCGTTGACGATTCGCGCCACGCGGCGCTGGAAGATGCGAACGCGCGCCGCAATGGCGATGCCGTCGATGCGCCGCTGGACGTGCCGCATGACGGCCGCGTCGTGCTGTGCATTCCGGGGCGCGGCGCCTTCGACGACGTGGTGGCCGCCATCGTCTGCCAGTTGCTGATGCGCGCGCGCATTCCCTGCACGGCGACCACTTACGACGACGTGCGCAACACGAAAGCGGGCATGGTGGATGCGCTGGATATCCACGCGATTTGCGTGGTGTCGCTCGATGCCGCGGAATCGCCGCCGTACCTTCGCAACCTGGTGCGGCGCGTGCGCGAGCGGGCGCCTGCCATGCCGATCATCGTCGGCGTGCGGGCGATGCGTCGCGACGAAGGCATGGGGATTGCCACCGACGATGCCGCTACGCATCTCGCCGCGACGCTGCGCGATCTCGTGGAGGAGTGCGGCACAGCGCTGACGCGCCAGCCGGAGGCGGTCGCACGACAACAAATGTGACAGTCACGCTGGCGTCACATTCATGTCTGATGATATGCGCCCCTGTGCCCCTGGTTGCGGCATCACTAGGAGACATGAATTGTTGAGCCCCCACGAGTTCGCCACGCTAATGTTGATCCGCCACGCGCCGGAACAGATCGACATGAACCGTCACGAACTCGACACCCTGCTTGAACGCCAGCTCGTCGCGCTCGAAACGCGCGCCGAGGGACTGTGCCTGCCGTCGCTCACGACCGCGGGCCATTCGTTGCTCGCCGCGCTCGGCCGCGTCGAGCCCGTGCGCATGATGCACGACGATATGAGTTTCGATACGCATTGAGGCGGCGCGCGGACGCGCAGCCTGCGGGCGATGATCAAGCCCGCATAGAATGGGCGTCCGTTCAAAACATGCCGGGCTCGCCGGCCGTTTCCCCGCCGATGAACTGTCTTTGCCTCGCACTGAAATTCGCGCTCAATGCCGCTTTGCTTGCGGCGTCGCTTGATCTCGCCCACGCCGCCGATCTAGACCGCAGCGACCCCGACCGCGCGCAGATTCTGGCGGCCGCGCACCGGGATCGCAAGGAAGACGGGCGCTACATCGTGCTTGAGATGGTCAAGACGGGCGACGTGGCTTTTCTCTGTGCGGCCATCCGTTTGCCGCAAGGCTCGATCGAACAGACCGACGATGCAATCGACATCGATCTGCTTGCGTTCCAGAAGACAGCCGGAGTCTGGAAGAACGTTGCGAGCGCAGCCAATTTCAGCGCAATCCCGCTCGATCGCGAGGCCTGCGCACCGGAAGGGCACGCATTCAAGACCCGCGCCAGCATTATCGCGTTCATCAAGCGCTTCAGCGGGCCCTGACATACGCACTACGCGCGCCGTCCGCGCAAAAAAAATCGCCGGCGGTTGCCCGCCGGCGCTCAATCTTCGACTCTGCATGGTCCCTGAATGAACGGGGACAGGGTATGGTGCGCGGCGCACGAACCGGCAAGTCGGTCGATTCGCTGCCGTGCTCCATGACTTGATTAACGGTCATCGAGACAAAAGGTTGAATTCGGAAAAACCCGCTCGCTCGCTAACCCTGGCAGGGTCGGAATCGGTAAAAAAGACCTTCCAGGAAGACGCAAAACGCATTCGCGCCTTCCGTCGGACTGCTTAGCGGCGATCCACCCACACCGTCTGGATGTTGCAGAACTCGTGCAGCCCGAAGCTCGACAGTTCGCGCCCGAAGCCGCTCTTCTTCACGCCGCCCACCGTCACGCGCGGATCGGTCGCCACGTCGCCGTTGATAAAGACCGCGCCCGTTTCGATCTGCGCCGCCATTGCGTTCGCGCGCTCGAGGTCGGCCGACCAGATCGTGCCGCCCAGACCGAATTCGCTGTCGTTGGCCAGTTCGACCGCGTGCTGCGCGTCGCGCGCCACCACGATCGCCGCGACCGGGCCGAACAGTTCTTCCTTGAACGCCGTCATGCCCGGCTGCACGTCGGCGAGAATCGTCGGCGCGTAGTAGTTGCCCGCGCCTTCGATCTTGTTGCCGCCCAGCACGAGGCGCGCGCCTTCGGCGATCGAACGCTCGACCTGGTTGTGCAGTTCGTCGCGCAGGTCGTAACGCGCCATCGGGCCGATAAAGGTGCTGTCCTCGCGCGGCGCACCCACGCGTAGCGCCTTCACGGCTTCGACGAAACGCGCTTCGAATTCGGCGGCGATGCTTTCCTCGACGATCAGGCGCTTGGCCGCGAGGCACACCTGGCCGGTATTGCCGTAGCGGCCCAGCACGGCGGAGCGCACGGCTTCGTTCAGATCGGCATCGGCGAGCACGATGAAGGCGTCCGAGCCGCCCAGTTCGAGCACGCACTTCTTGAGCGCCGCGCCCGCCTGCTGCGCGATGGCCGCACCGGCACGCACGCTGCCCGTCACGGCGATGGCGGCGATGCGCGCATCGGCGATCACCGGCGCGACGCGCTCGGGCGGCAGGTTCAGTACTTCGAAGGCGCCTTCCGGCAGGTCGGTGGCGGCGAGCGCGTCGCGCAGCAGATAGGCGCTGCCCATCACGTTCGGCGCGTGCTTGAGCACGTACGTGTTACCCGCGAGCAGCATGCTCAGCGCGCCGCGCAGCACTTGCCAGATCGGGAAATTCCACGGCATGACCGCGAGGATCGGGCCGAGTGGACGGAATTCCTGACGCGCGACGCCGCTTTGCACCGGCGCGTTGAGCGGCGCGAGCATGGCCGGGCCGTGCTCGGCGTACCACTCGGCCAGCGCCGCGCACTTCTCGACTTCGCCGCGCGCCTGCACGACGGGCTTGCCCATTTCGTCGGCGATCATGTTGGCGAAGACCTGCTTGCGCTCGCGCAGCACGTGCGCGAGTTGCACCAGCACGGCGGCGCGCTGGGCGACCGGCGTGTCGCGCCAGGTGCGCGCGGCGCTGGCCGTACGCACGAGCGCGGCTTCGACGGCGACTTCGCTGTCGAACGCATAGGTGGCGATGATGTCGCCGTTGGCGGGGTTGCGCGAGACGGCGCCGGTCGTGTCGATGTGTGCGGTCATGCTGGGCTCCTGGCAGGAAACATGAGATGGGATGAGCCACAGCATACGAGCTGGCAATGCTCAGTAAAAGTGAATAATATTGAACAAATTGTTCTCTGGGGGTGAGGGTGTGGAACTGGCTCAATTGCAGATCTTTCGCGAAATCGCCGATGCAGGCAGCGTGCAGGCCGCCGCGCTGCGGCTGCATCGCGTGCCGTCCAATCTCACGACGAGGCTCAAGCAACTGGAAGAAGAACTGGGGGCGGAACTCTTTATCCGCGAAAAGATGCGTCTGCGGCTGTCCGCGACGGGCGCGTCCTTTCTCGACTACACGCGCCGCATCCTCGATCTCGCCGATGAAGCGAAACTCTCGGTTGCCGGCGACGAACCGCGCGGCGTGCTGCCGCTAGGCTCGCTCGAAAGCACGGCGGCTGTGCGCATTCCACCGGTGCTGGCGGCGTTTCATCAGCGCTATCCGGAAGTGGCGCTCGATCTGTCGACCGGTCCGTCGGGCAAGCTGATCGATCGCGTGCTCGAAGGCGAACTGGCCGCGGCTTTCGTCGACGGGCCGCTTTCGCATCCGGCACTCACGGGCGTGCCGGTGTTCAACGAGGAACTGGTGCTGATCTCGGCGGTGAACCGCGCGCCTATCAAGCGCGCGCAGGACGTGAACGGCGCGAACATCTACGCGTTCCGCTCGAACTGTTCGTATCGGCGAATTTTCGAGCGCTGGTTCGAAGAGGATTGCGCGGCGCCCGGGCGCGTGTTCGAACTGGAGTCGTATCACGGCATGCTGGCGTGTGTTTCGGCGGGCGCGGGGCTCGCGCTGCTGCCCGCGAGCATGCTGGAAAACATGCCGAGCCGCGCTTCGGTGATGGCGCACACGTTGCCGGTTTCCGTGCGCAACGTGTCGATCCATCTGGTCTGGCGGCGCGATCTGCGCGCGCCGGCTGCGCTGCGTCGGCTGGTGGACATGCTGGAAGCGCAGGCGCTGGCCGCCGCGCAGTGAAAAGCGCCCCGGCACGCGCATGCACCTGTGCCGGGGCCAACCCCAGTCCAGATCGGCTCAACGAGCGGCCCAGGCAGTCTCGGAGAAGACTGGCCGCATCGTAGCAAGCGCGCGCAGGCGTGAACGAAGGCTTTGGCATATCGTAATGAACGCTCAATCGTGCGGATGCAAGCGCCGATGCAGCGGCGCCAGCGCCATCGACAACACCACGCACACGCACAGAATCGCCACCAGCGCGAACATCGACACCTTGAAGCCCGCCGCGTAATCGAGCGCGCCAGGATGCTCGCCCAGCCGCGCGAAAAAGAGCCCGCCGAGCGTCGCTGCGCCCACGGCCGCGCCGATCTGCAGCATCGCCGTGACCATACCCGACGCCACGCCCGCACGCGCCGGTTCGACTTCCGCGAGCACGATGCGCACGACCGAAGGCAGCACCAGACCCTGGCCGATACCCATCGCCGCGAGCCCGACGTAGAAGCCCGTGCCCGGCGCCGTGGCGCCCGCGAGCGACGCCGCCGTTGCAAGGCCCAGCGCGATCATCACGTAACCCAGCGTCAGCACCAGATATCCGCCGATGCGCGCCACCAGACGCGGCATCAACAAGGGACTCGACAGAAAGCCCACGCCGAACGGCAGAATCGCGAACCCCGACGCCAGCGGCGTCCAGTGCAGCCCGCTCTGCAGATAAATCCCGTAGCTCAGGAAAAACGCGCTGAGCAGATAGAACAGAAACGCTAGCGCCAGACCGAGCGCCACTACGGGATTGCGCAGCAACCGCACGTCGAGCAGCGGGTCTTTGCCTGCGGCCAGCGTGCGCAGTTCCACGCGCAGCAGCAGGCCGAGCACCGGCACCGAAGCCGCGAGGCAGAACAGCATCCACGCGGGCCAGCCTTCTTCGCGTCCGCGCGTGAGCGGATACACCAGCATCAGCAGAAACAGCGAGAGCAGCAGCGTGCCGGGCACGTCGATACGCGCGCCGCGCGGCGGCCGGCTTTCCGGGATAAACCGCCAGCTGCCGAGCAGCGCGAGCACACCGATGGGCAGATTGACGAGAAAGATCGCGCGCCAGCCCAGGCCAAACGGATGCAGGCTGATGAGCGCGCCGCCGCCCAACTGGCCGATCACCGCCGCAACGCCGAACACGAAACCGTACAGCCCCATCACGCGCACCTGCTCGTGCGGCGCGTAGACGCTGCGGATCGTCGCCAGCACCTGCGGCGCGAGCACGGCGGCGAACAGGCCTTGCAGGATGCGCCCGAGCACCAGCACCGAACCGCTCGACGCCAGGCCGCAGAGCGTGGAGGCCAGCACGAAGCCCGCCATGCCGATCATGAACATGCGCTTGCGGCCGTAGAGATCGCCCAGCCGTCCGCCGGTAATCTGCGCGACGGCATTGGCGCACGCGTACGCCGACACCACGAGTTCCAGCTGCGACGGGCTGGCGGCGAGCCCGCGGTGAATCGACGGCATCGCCAGATTGACGATGAAGTAATCGACTGGCGGCAGGATCGCGCCGATCAGCAGCACCACGAGCGCCCAGCCGGAATGACCGTGCGCGGCAGCGCCGCAAGCGGGTGCCGCGGCCACGGGCGGCGCGGCGGTCAGGGTGTTGTCGCTCATGACGGACCTTTCTGGAGAGTTGCGCGGGCGCGTTGCAGCGCACCATCGGCAGGCCATTGTGCTATAGCACGCATCCGGCGGAAAAGCGGGAATAGGTGGTACTATCCATCGACTTATTCGATGGATAGCGAGGGCAGGATGCGCGGTTTCGAACTCGACCAGTTACGCTCGTTCACGGTGGTGGCGGACGCGGGCAGCCTCACGGCCGCCGCGCCCACGCTGCATCTTTCGCAATCCACCGTGAGCGAGCAGATGCGCAAGCTGGAGGCGCGCGCGGGCGTGCCGCTATTCGTGCGTAGCAAGCGCGGCGTCGAGACCACGCCGGCCGGCTCGCGACTGCTGGAACACGCGCGGCGCATCGTGGCGCTCAACGAAGCCGCTTTCGACGACGTGCGCGGCCAGGCGATCAAGGGCGAGTTGCGCGTCGCCATCACCGATTACTACCGCACCCACGAAGTGGCCGGCATGCTCGCGCGCCTGCGCGAGTGTTATCCGCAACTGAGCCTGCACGTGAGCACGATGAAAAGCGTGGAGATCGAGCAGGCGCATGCGCGCGGCCAGATCGATCTGGGCGTGGTGATGAATATGTCGGTGGGCGCCGTGCGGCCCGCGAGCGGCGACGCGCGCTGGGTACTGCGCCGCGAGCCTTTGTATTGGGTGGCGTCGCCTGCGCTGGCGGAATCGCTGCCCGATCCGCTGCCGCTCGTGCTGCTGCCCGGCGACTGCATGCTGCATCAGATCGCGGTGCACGCGCTGCAAGAGCAGGGCCGCGCGTTCGTGATGGGGCATAGCGCGTCGGGCGTGGCGGGCCTGCAGTCGATGCTGGCGGCGGGGCTGGGCGTGGGCTGCCTGTGCGCGTCGGCGGTGCCGGACGGCTTGGTGCGTCTGAGCGCACGCTATCGCTTGCCCGCGCTGCCCGAGGCGGTGTTTTCGCTCACGCCGCCGCTACCCGGCGAAAACGAAACGGTGACGCAGGCGCGCGAGGTGTTGGCGCGCCAGTTGGTGGTGTGACGGCGCGATGTGAGCGCGCTCACCACTTGATCCGGTGCTTCTCGTCTGTTTCGCGGTGGCGAACGTCGTCGTCGCTATGCAAATAGAGGCTGGTCGTGCTCAGCGACGCGTGGCCGAGGTTGTCGCGCACGAGGCGCAGATCGACATCGCCATCGGCCATATGCGAGCCCGCGCTATGCCGCAGCCAGTGCGCCGACGCGCTTTCGAGCCGCGCCGCGCGCGCCTGCGCGTGCTCCGCATCGGCTGATCCGACCGTTCCGCCCATCTCGCGCAGCCGTTGCGCGGCGCCCGCGAAAATCCCTTTGACGATGGTGTGCAGCGCCGTGCGCGTGAGCGGCTTGACCGATTTGCCGATCGGCAGCACGAGCGGCGTGGTTTCATGCGGCGCGGGCAGCGCACTGAGCTCGCGGGCGCGGCGATAGCGCGTGAGCTCGGTCATCATTTCGGCGGTTGCGGGCACGAGACGGCGGCGCTCGCCTTTGCCGAGCACATCGAGCCACCAGCGCTCCACGCCCGAATTGTCGCGCCGCACGAAAAAATCGCCCATCGTATTCGTGCCGACTTCGGAAATGCGCAGGCCGCCCAGATACAGCAGCGTGAGCAGCCAGCGGGTGCGGCCGTGGTGCTCGCGCTGGCGCGCGGTCTCGAGCGGCAGGCTGTCGACGTAAGCCTTCACCTCGTCCCAGAGTTCGCGTTCGAGATAACGCGTGATACGCGGCGCCGCGCGGCGCGCGCGCTGACGCGACAGCGAAAGCGGATTCCCCGCCAGATAGCCCGCGCTCACCAGCCAGGAAAACAGCGCGTTGAGAATCACCATCGCCTGGCGCTGGCTCGTGGCGGAAAGCGGGCCGTAGAACGGCCGCCAGCGCGGATCGTCGCGGGCGTGCTTGCGACCGCCGCCTGCGACCCAGCGCGCGGCGGGCTGCGGATCGGCGAGAAATTGCTGATACGCGAGCAGATCCTCATGCGTGAGCGACGACAGCGGCTTGCCCAGTTGCACGATGGCCCAGAGCAGCAGGCGCTCGGCTTCCTTGCGGTAGGTCTCGAAAGTGGCCTTCGAATCGGCGATGCGCGCGAGCCACGCGCGGATCGCTTCGAGGTCGTTGGCCGCCGCGATCTGCATGCGGCCGTGCGCGCGATTGACGCCGTCGCGGCCATCGAGATCGGCGGGCAGTTCGAGAGCGTCGAGCGGACGGGGAGCGAGCAGGGCGGTGTGCATGGGCAAAGCGTGACGGAAACCACGCGGACTATAACGCGGATCGCCCGCTGCCCGAAGGCCGCGCGAGCCTCGATGGAAGGCCCGCGCGGCGAGTCCCGCCGATTATGCCGGTGCGCTACCGTCGGTCAGGCGCGCTTCGTGATGCACTGCATGAGAGGTATCGACGCCATTGATTGCTGGCGTCCCGGCGTGCGCGGCCGCGGCGTGCGCGCCCTCGATTGCGCTCGCCACGCCCGGCACCATCGCTGGCAACGACGCGCCGTTCAGGCCGATTTCCTTGAGCAACGAATCGACGAGCGGCGCATGCGTGCGATAAGCCAGCGCCGCCGACATCGCCTGCTCGGCGAGATTGCCGGTTCCAGTGCCGGTTCCGTTGCCCATTGCGCCCACGCCATCGGCAGCGATGCCGCCCTGACGATTGAGCCCATCGACCTGAATGATCTTGATGCCTTCGATCGACTTCATCGGCTCGACGGTCTGCTCGATGATCGACGGCAGCGCCTGCAGCAGCGCGAGCTTGAACTTCAGGCTGGTCTGATCGGAAGAAAGCGTGTTGATTGCGTCGTTCAAGGCGCGTTGCGCTTCGGCTTCGGCGATGCCTTTCTTGCGGGCCGCCTCGGCCAGCTCGACGATGGCCGTGGCCTGCATCTGTGCGGCTTCGCGTTCCGCGCGCGCCTTGGTCGTCACGTGCACGGCGCTGGTTTCCGCCTCCTGCGCGGCTTCGATCAGCGCGACCTGCTTGGCGCGGTCGGCTTCGGCGGTGCGGCGCGTGGTTTCCACGAGCTGCTCGGCCTTGACGGCTTCGGCGAGCGACTCATTGGCGCGCGCCTGGGCCTGCGATTGCGCCTCGGACTTCTGCGCGATGATGATCGCGCGTTCCTGTTCGGCGATCTGCGTGACCTTGGCCTGCTCGATTTCCTTCACGCGGATTTCGCGGTCGGCTTCGACCTTGCGCGAGCGCACGGCCTGTTCGCGTTCGATCTCCGACTCCTGCACCTGACGTTCCGCGCCGATACGGCTTTGCTCCGCTTCCTGATGACGCTGCGCCTCGAATGCGGTGATGCGCGCGTTCTGCTCCGCCGTGCGCGTCTTCACCTGCTGCTCCTGTTCGAGCTTCATGAAGGCTTCCTGCTGATCGATCTCGAGACGCTTGGAGAGCGCATCGCGATTCTTTTCTCGCACGGAAACTTCGGTGTCCTGCTCGACTTCGTTACGCTCCTTGCGTCGGCGCTCGGTTTCCTGCGTGAGCTTGGTGAGACCTTCGGCGTCGAACGCATTATTCGGATCGAAGTATTCCTTCGAGGTCTGGTTGAAGTTGGTCAGCGAAACGCTTTCCAATTCGAGACCGTTCTTCGTGAGGTCTTCCGCGACGGTGTTCTGCACGCCTTGCACGAACTTTTCGCGCGCGTCCTGCAGATCCTGCATCGTCATTTGCGCGGCGGTGGAGCGCAGTGCATCGACGAACTTGTCGTCCACCAGCGCGCGCAGATTTTCCGGCGCGAGCGTGCGCTGGCCGAGCGTTTGCGCGGCGGTGGAGACGCCTTCGGCGGTGGGCGCGACGCGCACGAAGAAGGCCACGACGACATCCACGCGCATGCGATCTTTGGTGATCAGGCTGTCACGCGACGCGCGGCTGACTTCGAGCTTCAGCGTGTTCATGTTGATGGGGATGACTTCGTGGAACACCGGCAGCACGACGGCGCCGCCGCTCATGATGACGCGCTGGCCGCCGAGGCCGGTGCGCACGAAGGCGCGTTCTGCCGATGCGCGTACGTAGAGACGCGCGAAGATCAGGCCGATCAGGCACAGGCCGACGATGACCGCGAGGCCGATGGCGCCGTAGAAGATGATGGTATCCATTGCGATGTCTGACTCATGTGATGCCTCTCCCCCGGCCCCTCTCCCCTGGGAGAGGGGTTAAAAAGTCCCTCTCCCGGAGGGAGAGGGATTTAGGGAGAGGGAGCAGGATCGGGCCTTTTGATCGCCCGATAGAGCGAACCCGAAACCCGCGTAGTAATCAACACCGTTTGCCCGCGCACGAACACGAGCCCGGCTTCATCCGGTTCGACGCGAACGTAATGCGCCTGGCCGAATTCATCGACGAAACGCCCTTCAGCCGGATTGCCTTGCGTCGCTTCGCCCGTGACGATACGCACGGCTCGACCAATAAAATCGATCTCCGAAAGCGCGCTGGTTTCTTCCTGCGGCACGATGCGGCCAATCGGCTTGCCGGTTTTACGCACGAAAACCAGCGCAAGCGGCAGCGCCAGACACGCGGCCAATGCAGGCGGCAACATGAAATGAAATAGCCCGTGCAGCACCGATTGCAATAACAGCCCCGCCACCGCAAAGCCCGTGAGAAACAACACCAGTAAAACCAGAAACGGCACGCGGCCTACATGCAGCCAGCCAAGAAATTGCCCGGCAAGCCCGGCTTCGCCGCCACTCGCCGCGTGATCGATATCGAATTGATGGGCAATCAGATTGCCCGCATGCGCGGTGACGCTAAATCCAAATAACAGCGTCACGCTTTCCAGAACGGCAATCACCAGCATGATGCCGATCGCCACGATGAATGGCGCATATCCCGCTTGCAGCAAGGAGGTCATTGAGCTTTTTCTGTTCTGCGTTATCCCGCTGTAAGTTTATATCGTTTTGATGCAATGCACTAAATGCACTGCGAATAAACGCGCAAATAAACTAATGCGGCGTGCATTAATCTAGCCTTTTGCGCGTAAAAATACCGTAAAGATTAGTGGTTTCGGTGACGGGATAATGACTGTCGCGAAAACTTAAATTAATTTGCGATTAAACCGTCGCGATCAGAAACGATTCGCCCATTGCGGGCCGCAAACCGTCGCGGCGATCGGCGAAATAACGCGCGACGATTTCCTCGGTGCCGATATGTTCGGCGCGCGAGAAACCGGCTTCGCGCGCGAGGTCGAGCATCTCCCCGGGCCGGAAGAAGCTCTCGAACGGCGTGCCCGCCGCGCGCGCGCGCTCGTAGACGGCGGCGTGCTGCGAACGCTCCGGTTCGTCGATCATGTCGAGCGGCAAGGTGAAGGTCATCGCCAGCGTGGTGCCGGGCGCAAGCTGCGCGATCTCGCGCAGCGTGGCCAGATTCGCCGCGCGCGTGAGGTACATCGACACGCCCGTGGATGCCACCACCGCGCGCTGCGCGACATCGAAACCCGCGCGCACCAGTTGCGCGCGCCACGATTGTCCGGCTTCGAAATCGACGGCCACGAAACGCAGCCAGTCCTGCTCGCGAAAACCCAGGTCGGCGAGACGCTGGCGTTTCCAGCTCTGCGTATCGGGTTGATCGACTTCGTACACGTGCAGGCGCGAGGCGATCTCGGGATGACGCTGGGCGAACGTGTCGAGCCCCGCGCCCAGCAGAACGTATTGCGCGACGCCTTGCGCGTTCTGTGCGGCGACCAGATCTTCGATCAACCGCGCGCGACCCACGATCGACGCGCGGTAGCCACGCGTGCCTTCCGGGTCCATGTCGGGACGTTTGCGCCAGAACACGTCGGGCGCGGCAAGCTGCATGCCGATTTCGTCTTCGAGCACATGCGGTTCGGCATCGACCTGAACGTGCAGCGCGCGCCAGAGTGCGGTGCGTACGGCGCTGCTATCGGGAATGGATGCGGACATCGGCGTCTCCTTGTCGTGAGCAAGCTGCATAGTGCGCTAGCTTAACGAATTCGTATCCTGCGCCGCCGGGCTGTACACCTCGGCGCTGACGGTCCGCAGCGCTTCGATCATCACTTCGGCGGCGGGTGACAGCAGCTTGTCGGCGCGCGTGATGATGCCGAAGTCGTCCATCTGGCAATCCATCGGCAGCGGCAGGATCGCCACCATGCCGTGCGCCGCGTAGTAGCGCGCGACGTCGCCGGTCAGCACGGCGATCATGTCGCTTTGCTCCAGCACGCGCGTGATGAAGAGCAGCGCGGGCGTTTCCACCACGTTTGACGGCGGCGCAAGACTCGCGCGCTGGAACATCAATTCGAAACGATGGCGCAGTACGCTGGCCACCGGCGGCACGACCCAGGTGGCGCGGGCGACATCCGCGAGCGCGAGCGGCCTCGCCGGCGCCTGCGCGAGCAGCGGATGCCCCGGCCGCACGACGGCGCACACCGGCTCGCCGGTCAGCGGCTCGTAACGCAGCGCGAGTTTGTCGTGTTCGGCGGAAAGGCGCCCGAGCACCACGTCGAGTTTGTCCTGCGCCAGATGTTCGAGCAGCACGTTGCTGGCGTCGATCTGCACGGCAATACGCATGTTCGCATGCGTGCGCTTGACGGCCGCCACGGCGGCCGGCAACACGCGCACGCCAGGCGAGGTGATCGCGCCCACCGCCACATGCCCGAGCCGCCCGGCCTTGAGCGCAGTCAGTTCTTCCTGCGCCTGGTCGAGACTGCCGAGCACCGCGCGCGCGTGGCGGATCAGCGCGTCGCCGTAGAGCGTGGGCTTCATGCCGCGCGGCATGCGCTCGAACAGCACGGCGTCGAGCATCTCTTCGAGCTCGCGCAGCAGCTTCGAGGCGGCCGGCTGCGTCATGTTCAGCGCCGCCGCCGCGCGATGAATATTGCCTTCTTCCGCGAGCGCGACCACGAGCAGCAACTGCCGCGTCTTGAGCCGCGTGCGCACGTACCAGGGGCTTGTCTCCAGCATGGCCGAACCCGATTTCCCAAATAGTTCTAAGCGTTTATACCAATGCCGATTTCGATATCGAAACCGTCGTTTTTTTCATTAGAAGGTTATCAGAGTTCTCCTTAAACTAGGCAAACATTCAGTCCACCAGACCAGACGATGTCGGCAACGAAACCTAAACTGCGCTCCCAACAGTGGTTCGGCACCACGGACAAAAACGGCTTCATGTATCGAAGCTGGATGAAGAATCAGGGCATTCCCGATCACGAGTTCGATGGCCGCCCGGTCATCGGCATCTGCAATACGTGGTCGGAACTCACGCCCTGCAACGCGCACTTCCGCAAGCTCGCGGAACACGTCAAGCGCGGCATCTACGAGGCGGGCGGTTTCCCGGTCGAATTCCCGGTGTTCTCGAACGGCGAATCGAATCTGCGCCCCTCGGCGATGCTCACGCGCAATCTCGCGTCGATGGACGTGGAAGAGGCGATTCGCGGCAATCCGATCGACGCCGTCGTGCTGCTGTGCGGCTGCGACAAGACCACGCCCGCGCTGCTGATGGGCGCGGCGAGCGTCGATGTGCCCGCCATCGTCGTGACCGGCGGGCCGATGCTCAACGGCAAGCTCGAAGGCAAGGACATCGGTTCGGGCACGGCCGTGTGGCGTCTGCACGAATCGCTCAAGGCGGGCGAGATCGATCTGCATCATTTCCTCGCGGCCGAAGGCGGCATGTCGCGCTCGGCGGGCACCTGCAACACCATGGGCACGGCGTCGACGATGGCCTGCATGGCCGAATCGCTGGGCGTTTCGCTGCCGCACAACGCGGCGATTCCGGCTGTCGATGCCCGCCGCTACGTGCTCGCGCATATGTCGGGCATGCGCATCGTGCAGATGGCGCTCGAAGACCTGAAGCTGTCGAAGATCCTCACGCGCGAAGCGTTCGAGAACGCAATCCGCACCAATGCGGCGATCGGCGGTTCGACCAACGCGGTGATTCACCTGAAGGCGATCGCGGGCCGTCTTGGCGTGCCGCTCGAACTCGAAGACTGGCAGCGCATTGGCCGCAGCACGCCGACCATCGTCGATCTGCAGCCGTCGGGCCGCTTCCTGATGGAAGAGTTCTATTACGCGGGCGGCCTGCCGGCGGTGCTGCGCCGTCTGGGCGAAGCGAATCTGCTGCCGCACCCGGACGCGCTCACCGTGAACGGCAAGTCCATCTGGGACAACGTGCGCGAAGCACCGAACTACAACGACGAAGTGATTCGCCAGATCGACAACCCGCTGATCGCGGACGGCGGCATCTGCATCCTGCGCGGCAATCTTGCGCCGCGCGGCGCGGTGCTCAAGCCCTCGGCGGCCACGCCTGAATTGCTCAAGCATCGCGGCCGCGCCGTGGTGTTCGAGAATTTCGATCACTACAAGGCGACCATCGGCGACGAATCGCTCGACGTCGATAAAGACTCGATCCTCGTGATGAAGAACTGCGGCCCGCGCGGTTATCCGGGCATGGCCGAAGTCGGCAATATGGGCCTGCCGCCCAAGCTGCTGCGCCAGGGCGTGAAGGACATGGTGCGAATTTCCGATGCGCGCATGAGCGGCACGGCTTACGGCACGGTGGTGCTGCACGTCGCGCCGGAAGCGGCGGCGGGCGGCCCGCTGGCGGCCGTGCGCAATGGCGACTGGATCGAACTCGATTGCGACAGCGGCCGCCTGCATCTGGAAATCAGCGACGAGGAACTGCAGCGCCGCTTGAGCGATGTCGATCCGGCTGCCGCGCCTGGCGTGGCCGAGCAACTCGGCAAGGGCGGCTACGCGCGCCTGTATGTCGATCACGTGCTGCAAGCCGATGAAGGCTGCGATCTGGACTTCCTCGTCGGCAAACGCGGGTCCGATGTGCCGCGCCACTCGCACTGAGCCCTGAGCTTTGACGTACGCAAGGATTTCAACATGACGATTGCACTCACGGGCGAACTGCTGATCGGCGCTCAGGCGAAACGCGGCGAAGGCCAGGCGTTTCAGTCGATCGATGCCGCCAGCCAGGAAGCCATCGCGCAGCCGGTTTTCCACGGCGCGCTGCAAGGCGACGTCGATCAAGCCTGCGCGCTCGCCGATGAAGCGTTCGACACGTATCGCGCCTTGCCCGCCGAAACGCGCGCGCAGTTTCTCGACGATTGCGCCGCGCGCATCGAAGCGCTCGGCGATGCGCTGATCGAGCGCGCGATCTGCGAAAGCGGTCTGCCGCGTGCACGTCTCGAAGGCGAACGTGCGCGCACGGCGAATCAGTTGCGCATGTTCGCCACGCTCGTGCGTAGCGGTGACGCGCTCGACGCGCGCATCGAACCCGCCTTGCCCGAGCGTCAGCCGCCGCGTACGGATCTGCGCTTCTGGCGCATCGGCGTGGGCCCGGTGGCGGTGTTCGGCGCGAGCAATTTCCCGCTGGCGTTTTCGGTGGCGGGCGGCGATACGGCTTCGGCGCTGGCTGCCGGTTGTCCGGTGATCGTGAAGGCGCATGCCGCGCATCCGGGCACCTCCGAACTCGTGGGCCGCGCGATCCAGCAAGCGGTCGCGGCGGCGGGCCTGCCTGAAGGCGTGTTCTCGCTGCTGTTCGATGCCGGTTACGAAGTGGGCGCGGCGCTGGTGCAGCATCCGGCGATTCGCGCGGTGGGCTTTACCGGCTCGCGCGCGGGCGGTCTGGCGCTGGTGAAACTCGCCGCGGCGCGCACCGAGCCGATTCCCGTCTACGCCGAAATGAGCAGCGTGAATCCGAACCTGCTGCTGCCGGGCGCGCTGGCCGCGCGCGGCGAAGCGCTGGCGCGTGAATTCGCGGCATCGGCGACGCTCGGTTGCGGGCAGTTCTGCACCAACCCCGGCTTGATGCTGGGCCTCGCGGGCGCGGAATTCGACGCCTTCGCCGCGCATGCGGCGCGCGAATTCAGCGCGGCGAATGCGGGCGTGATGTTGACTCCGGGCATCCTGAGCGCTTATGAGCGCGGCGTGAATCGCCTCGCGCAGCACGCCAGCGTGACCACGCTCGCGCGCGGCGCGGCGGCGCCCGGGCGCGCGCAAAGCGTACTGTTCAAGGTCGACGCGCGCGATCTGCTTGCTCACGCAACGATCGGCGAGGAAGTATTCGGCCCGAGTAGCGTGCTGGTGGAATGCGCGGACGAAAGCGAGTTGCGCGCGGTGCTGCGCGGCATCGAAGGCCAGTTGACGATCACGCTCCACGCCGAACCCGCCGATGCCGATCTCGTGCGCTCGGTCTTGCCGCTCATCGAGCGTAAGGCGGGGCGCGTGCTGGCGAACGGTTTCCCGACCGGCGTGGAAGTGTGCGATGCGATGGTGCATGGCGGCCCGTTCCCGGCGACGTCCGATGTGCGCAGCACGTCAGTCGGCACGGCGGCGATCGAGCGCTTCCTGCGGCCGGTCTGTTATCAGAATCTCGCCGACGGGCTGCTGCCCGAAGCGCTGCGCGATGCGAATCCGCTCGCGATCAATCGACGTATTGCGGGCAAATTCGCGGGCTAACCTGAGAGCACTCAATAAACGCATCGACACAAGCGATTAACACAAGCGACGCAGTATCGTCCTCACACGCCGCCCATGAGATCCGCGCTTAACGCGGACCGGCGGCACGCTGGAGCAACAGGAAGGAGACAGACAGGATGACGAATTCGCAGGTGCTGCAATCTGGCAAGACCGAAGCGAGCGCGCCCCAGATGGGCGCGGAGGAAAAGCGTATCGTCGGCCATATCGCGCGGCGGCTCGTGCCGTTTCTCGCGCTGATCTATGTAGTGGCCTATGTCGATCGCACGGTGGTGGGTTTCGCGAAGCTGCATATGAACGCGGCCGTGGGCCTGAGCGATGCGGCCTATGGCATGGGCGCAGGGCTGTTCTTTATCGGCTATTTCCTCTGCGAAGTGCCTAGCAATCTCGCGCTGGCGCGCTTCGGCGCACGGGTGTGGTTCGCGCGCATCCTGTTCACGTGGGGCGCGATTACGATGGCGATGGCCTTCGTCAGCGGTCCGAAGAGTTTTTATGCGTTGCGTTTTTTGCTGGGCGCAGCCGAAGCCGGGCTCTATCCCGGCATTCTGTTTTTCCTCACGCACTGGTTTCCGCTGCGCCATCGCGCGCGCGTGATTGGTCTGCTGGTGCTCGCGCAGCCGATTGCCGGCATCGTCACCGGCCCGATCGCGGGCGCGCTGCTGGAAACCCACGGCTTTTTCGGGCTCTCGAACTGGCAGACGCTTTTTGTCGCGAGCGGCCTGCCTGCCGTGCTGCTGTGCATCCCCACGCTGCGTCTGCTGCCCGAGTCGCCCGCGCATGCGCGCTGGCTCGATGCGCCGTCGCGCCGCTGGATCGAACGCGAACTGGCTGCCGACAAGCGCAGCTACTCACTCGATTCGCATCGCAATCCGTTCAGCGCGTTGAAAGACCGCCGTGTCTTGCTGCTCGCGCTGCTGTTTCTGCCGTTTCCGCTGTGCATCTACGGTTTGTCACTGTGGTTGCCTACTATTATCAAGGCGTTCGGCGTGAGCGATTCGACGGCGGGGCTGCTGTCCGCGGTGCCGTATCTGTTCGCGGTCGTCGGCCTGTTGATCGTGCCGCGTCATTCGGATAAACGCCGCGAGCGCTACGGACATATCGTGGTGATCTCCAGCGTAGCCGCCTTGACGATGGCCGCGAGCGCGTGGGTGCATTCGCCGGTGCTGCAACTGCTGTTCATCAGCCTGACGGCATTTTCGATTTACTCGATCCAGGCCGTGGTCTGGGCGCTGCCGGGCGAATTCCTGAGCGGCACCAGCGCCGCCGTGGGGATCGCGATGATCAACTCGCTCGCGAATCTGGGCGGTTATCTCGGGCCTTACGGTGTCGGGCTCATCAAGGACGCGACGGGCAGCCTCGCGGCCGGACTGTATTTTCTCGCGGCCACGCTGGTGATCGCGGTGCTCGCCACCTTCGCGGTGCGCGCCGCGCTGCGCACGCCAGCCACCTCTACTGAAGCAGGATTGACGACATGACGACCAGCAGCACGCCCCGCTACCGGGGCATTTTCCCGGTGGTGCCCACCACGTTCACCGCAAGCGGCGAACTCGACCTGGCCAGCCAGAAGCGCGCTGTCGATTTCATGATCGACGCGGGCGTCAACGGCCTGTGCATTCTCGCCAACTTCTCCGAACAGTTCTCACTCTCCGACGACGAACGCGAACTCATCACCCGCACCGTGCTCGAACACGTGGCGGGCCGCGTGCCGGTGATCGTCACGACCACGCATTACGGCTCGAACGTGTGCGCCGCGCGCAGCAAGCGCGCGCAGGAGCAGGGCGCGGCGATGGTGATGGTGATGCCGCCGTATCACGGTGCCACCTTCCGCGTGCCCGAAGCGCAGATCTATGAGTTCTACGCGCGCGTGTCCGACGCCATCGACATTCCGATCATGATTCAGGACGCGCCCGCGAGCGGCACGGTGTTGTCCGCGCCGTTTCTTGCGCGCATGGCCCGCGAGATCGAGCAGGTGTCGTACTTCAAGATCGAAACGCCGGGCGCGGCCAACAAGCTGCGCGAGTTGATCCGCCTCGCAGGCGACGCGGCCGAAGGCCCGTGGGACGGCGAAGAAGGCATCACGCTGCTGGCGGATCTGCACGCAGGCGCGACCGGTTCGATGACGGGCGGCGGCTTCCCCGACGGCATCCGTCCGATCCTCGACGCCTGGCTCGCAGGCCGCGCGGATGACGCCTTCACGCTCTACCAGAAGTGGCTGCCGCTGATCAATCACGAGAATCGTCAGGCCGGTTTGCTGGCCTGCAAGGCGCTGATGAAGGAGGGCGGCGTGATCGACTGCGAACTGCCGCGCCATCCGCTGCCCGCCATGCATCCGGAAACGCGCGCCGAACTCATTGCGATTGCGCGACGTCTCGACCCGCTCGTGCTGCGGTGGGGCAAGTAAGACATTCGGCATCCATAACAATAACTGCCTCGTTTATGCTGAATAAGGAATGGAGATCGTCATGAATGCGTCGTATACGTTGGCCATCGTCGGTGTCGGCAAGATTGCGCGCGACCAGCATCTGCCTGCTATCGCGGGCAATCCCGGCTTCGATCTGGTCGCGGCCGCGAGCCGCAACGCGCAGGTCGAAGGCGTGCGCAATTACAGCGATGTCGATGCCTTGCTCGCCGCCGAACACGACCTCGATGCCGTGTCGCTGTGTGCGCCGCCGCAGGTGCGTTACGCGCAGGCACGCGCCGCGCTCGAAGCGGGCAAGCACGTGATGCTCGAAAAACCGCCGGGCGCGAGCGTGAGCGAAGTGGAAGCGCTGCGCGAA
The DNA here is from genome assembly GCF_905220255.1 of Paraburkholderia sp. J69-1. NCBI lineage: Bacteria > Pseudomonadati > Pseudomonadota > Betaproteobacteria > Burkholderiales > Burkholderiaceae > Paraburkholderia > Paraburkholderia sp. J69-1. The sequence continues at coordinate 70,801 of NZ_CAJMZG010000020.1, forward strand.
CTCGCGAAGCAGCACAAGCGCACGCTGTTCGCCACCTGGCATTCGCGCTGCGCGAGCGCGGTCGAACCGGCGCGTGCGTGGCTCGCTCAGCGCACGCTGCGCGCCGTGCATGTGCGCTGGAAGGAAGACGTGCGCCGCTGGCATCCGGGCCAGCAATGGATCTGGGAACCGGGCGGGCTGGGCGTATTCGATCCGGGCATCAACGCGCTGTCCATCGTCACGCGCATCCTGCCGCGCGAAGTGCTGCTGCGCGGCGCGACGCTGCATGTGCCGGGTGACTGCTCGACGCCGATCGCCGCCGAACTCGATTGCATCGATACCGATGGTGTGCCCGTGCGCGCCGAATTCGACTGGCGTCATGGTCCGGTCGAGCAATGGGAAATCGACGTGGAAACCACCGACGGCCTGCTGTCGATTTCCGAAGGCGGCAAGCGCCTGGCGATCAACGGCGACCCGGTCGAACTCGATGTGGAACGCGAATACGCGGCGCTTTACGAGCGTTTCCACTGGCTGATCGCGCACGGCACCGAGGATGTGGACGTGCGCCCGCTGCGCCTCGTGGCGGACGCATTCCTGCTGGGAAAGCACATCGAAGTCGAAGCATTCGGGCACTGATCGCGTAACAACATCATTCGCATGACGAATTAAGCTGATACAACGCAGAAGCAACAACCACACCCAAGGAGACAGAAGCATGACGAGCACCATCCGCCGCTTTACCCTTCGCGCCGTGTTCGCGGCCCTGTGCGTCGCGCCGCTCGGCATGAATATCGCGGCGCACGCCGATTCGCCCACCAAGATCGGCTTTCTCGTGAAGATGCCGGAACAGGCGTGGTTCATCAACGAACAGAAGGCCGCTACGGCGCTGGGCCAGAAGGAAAATTTCTCGGTCGTGAACATCGGCACGCCGGACGGCGAGAAGGTGCTGGCCGCGATCGATAACCTCGGCGCACAAGGCGCGCAGGGCTTCGTGATCTGCGCCCCCGACGTGCGTCTCGGACCGGCAATTCAGGCGCGCGCCAAGCGCTACAACATGAAGTTCGTGACGGTGGACGATCAGCTGGTCGATTCCTCGGGCAAGCCGCTCGCGAGCGTGCCGCATCTGGGCATGTCGGCGTTCAAGATCGGTAATCAGGTCGGCACGGCCATCGCCGACGAAATGAAGAAGCGCGGCTGGAAGCCGGAAGAAGTGGGCGCGCTGCGCATCACCGACTACGAACTGCCGACCGCCAAGCTGCGCACGGATGGCGCCACGGCCTCGCTGATCGCCGGCGGCTTCAAGAAGGAAAACATTTTCGACGCGCCGCAAAAGACCACCGACGACGAAGGCGGCTTCAACGCCGCTTCGCCGGTGCTCGCGCAGCATCCGAACATCAAGAAATGGGTGATCTTCGCGCTCAATGAAGAAAGCGTGCTGGGCGCCGTGCGCGCTACGGAACAACTGCATCTGCCCGCCGCGGACGTGATCGGCGTGGGCATCAACGGTGCGGGCGAAGCGTTCGCCGAATTCCAGAAGAAGGCGCCCACGGGCTTCTACGGCACCATCGCGGTGAGCTCGACCAACCACGGCAAGGACAGCGCGCAGAACCTCGTCGAGTGGATTCGCGACGGCAAGCAGCCCGCCGCCGATACGCAGACCACCGGCAAGCTGATGACGCGCGACAACTGGACGGCTGTGCGTAGCGAGCTGGGTATCTAAGTTCTGCTCAGGGAATGCAATGACTGAAACTATGACCTATGCCGATGCAGCGCGCGCGAGCGGAGCGGTACAACAGGCTCAACAGGGGCCGCGCGCGTATCTGGAGCTCGACGGCATCACCGTGAGCTTTCCGGGCGTCAAGGCGCTCGACCGCGTGTCGCTGGAAGTGCGCGCGGGCGAAGTGCACGGCCTGATGGGCGAGAACGGCGCGGGCAAATCCACGCTGCTCAAGGTGCTCTCGGGCGTGAACCAGGCGCAGGAAGGCACGCTCGCGCTCAATGGCGTGGAGCAGCGCTTCACGACCACGAAGGCGGCGCTCGATGCGGGCATCGCGATCATCTATCAGGAATTGCATCTGGTGCCCGAGCTGACGGTGGCCGACAACCTGATGCTCGGGCAACTGCCCAACCGCCTGGGCGTGCTCGACGAACGCACGCTCGTGCAGCGCGCGATGGACGAACTCAAGCGTCTGGGCGAGCGGATCGATCCACGCACCCCGGTGAAGAATCTCTCCATCGGCCAGCGCCAGATGATCGAGATCGGCAAGGCGCTGATGCGCAACGCGCGCGTGATCGCCTTCGACGAACCCACGAGTTCGCTCTCGGCGCGCGAAACCGAGAACCTCTTTCGCATCATCAACGCGCTGCGCGCCGATGGCCGCGCGATCATCTACGTCACGCACCGCATGGACGAAGTCTATGAGTTGTGCGACCGCGTGACGGTGTTCCGCGACGGCAAGCGCATCGAGACCTTCGAATCGGTCGCCGATCTCGACCGCAACCGCCTGATCGCGGCGATGGTAGGCCGCTCGATCGAGGACGTCTACGGCTATCGCCCGCGCGCAGCCGGCGACGTGGTGCTCGAAGCCAAAGGGCTGATGGGACCAGGCCTGGCCGAGCCGGTGTCGTTTGCGGCGCGGCGCGGCGAGATCGTCGGCTTCTTTGGGCTGGTGGGCGCGGGCCGCTCCGAATTGATGAAGCTGATTTACGGCGCCACGCGCGCCAGTGCCGGCCACGTCGAACTGAACGGCCAGCGCGTGAACTTCGCGAGCCCGCGCGACGCCGTGCGCGCGGGCATCGCGCTGTGTCCGGAGGACCGCAAGCAGGAAGGCATCGTCGCGATTGCGTCGGTGGCGGATAACCTCAATATCAGCGCGCGCCGCCATTTCAGTCCCGCGCGCTTCCTGCTCGACGCGAAACGCGAGAAGACGTTGGCGCAGGACTACATCAAGAAGCTCGCGATCAAGACGCGCAATGGCGATACGGCCATCGGCACGCTGTCGGGCGGCAACCAGCAGAAGGTGATCCTGTCGCGCTGGCTGGCCGAACGCATCGACGTGTTCCTGATGGATGAACCCACGCGCGGCATCGACGTGGGCGCGCGCGCCGAAATCTACAACCTGCTTTACGAGCTGGCCGAAGCGGGGCGCACCGTGATCATGGTGTCGAGCGATCTCGCCGAGGTGATCGGCGTGGCCGACCGCATCGTCGTGATGCGCGAAGGGCGAATCGCAGGCAGCCTGCCGAAGGCCGAAGCCTCGCCCGACGAACTGATCAAGCTCGCGCTGCCGCGTTGAGCACTACCGAAACACACATTGAGATGAGTCAAGCCATGCAGCCACAAGGCACGTCTACCGTCAACGAAGCCGCCGCGCCGATCACGCCTTCGCGTGCGCGCGCGTGGGACATGATCAACAAATCGGGCATCGCGGTGGTGTTCGTGGCGCTGTTCGCGATACTTTCCGCGACGGTGCCGGATTTCCTCACGAGCCGCAATATTCAGGGTCTTCTGCTGTCCGTCACGCTGATCGGCTCGATCTCCGTGACCATGATGTTCGTGCTCGCGCTGGGCGAGGTCGATCTGTCCGTGGCGTCGATCGTCGCGTTTTCGGGCGTGGTCGCTTCGACGGTGATCACGCAGTCGCATAGCGTGATGCTGGGCATCGCGGCGGGCATTCTCGCGGGCGGCGCGGTCGGGCTCGTCAACGGCGTGCTGATCGCGCGCTTCAAGATCAATTCGCTGATCGCCACGCTCGCGATGATGGAAGCGGTGCGCGGTCTCGCCTTCCTTACCTCGAACGGCGACGCGGTGATGATCTCGGAAGAGCGCTTCTTCGACCTGGGCGGCGGTTCGTTCCTCGGCATTTCGTTTCCGATCTGGAGCAACATCATCGGCTTCGTGCTGTTCGGCTTCCTGCTCAAGAAAACCGTGTTCGGCAAGAACGTGCTGGCCGTGGGCGGCAATGGCGAGGCCGCGCGTCTCGCCGGTCTGCCGGTCACGCGCATCAAGATCACGGTGTTCGTGCTGCAAGGGCTGGTGACAGGCTTCGCGGGTGTGATGCTGGCTTCGCGCATGAGCTTGGGCGACCCGAAGACTTCGGTGGGCCTGGAACTGGGCGTGATCTCGGCCTGCGTGCTGGGCGGCGTCTCGCTCACGGGCGGCGTGGCGACGATCTCGGGCGTGCTGGTGGGCGTGCTGATCATGGGCTCGGTGCAGGACGCCATGAGCCTCATGAACGTGCCGACGTTCTATCAGTATCTGATTCGCGGCGGCATTCTGTTGCTCGCGGTGCTGTTCGACCAGTTCCGACGTAGCAAGCGCGCAGTCTGAGGAATCGCAATAAGAAGTATTCCACCCGTCCTGCGCAGCGCGGACGGGTGCTGGATTTGATATGCGGCAAGTATCGGCAACATTTGATGCCGATGGCCGAGGAGCGTGGCGTTTCGAGACGGCGGCGCGGGCATACCATCTTGCGCCACTGCGGGGATTGGCCTCGCGCTCGACACTCCCCGGACTCCACCCATGCACGACAGCCGGCCCTTGGCCCTACCCGAGGTCACGCTCTGCGCGGCCGATACGATCAACCCGGCGCTCGCCCTCGATATCTCGATGTCGCGTTGCACTTTCGGCGACGCCATGCTGTTCATGCATCAGGACGTGGCCACGCGCGCGCATCGTCAGAATCGACCCGCTGCGCTCGCGCGAGGCGTATTCGGCGTTCATGCTCAAGGCACTCGTCCAGCACATCGCCACGCCCTGGGTGCTAGTCGCGCAATGGGATGGCTATGTGCTGGACGCGTCGCGCTGGAGCGAGCGGTTTTTCGAGTACGACTATATCGGCGCGCACTGGCCGCATAGTCCGCCGGGCTAGGACATGGGCAATGGCGGCTTTTCGCTGCGATCGGCGCGCCTGCTGAAAGCATTTGCCGACGAGCGCTTCGTGGTCGCGCCCGATACGGTCGAAGACGAAGCCATCTGCCAGCGATGGCGCCCCGTGCTGGAAGCGGAATACGGCATGCGCTACGCGCCGCAGGACGGGGCGGCGCAGTTTTCCTACGAGGCTTCGCCGGGCGCGCGGCCGAGCTTTGGCTTCCACGCCGTCTATTACATGTGGCGTCACGTGGACGACAGCGAAATGATGGCGATCATGCGCGATATCGATCTGCGCACCTTCGCGTCGAACGAATCGCTGCATCTGCTTACCGTGTATTGCCGGCTGCAGAAGTACGCATGTGTGCGCGCGATGTACGCGCGCTACCGCAGCCCCTGGCCGTCAGGAAATCGCCGATGCGCTCAAGCGCGCGCATCAAGGAAGAACTCGTGCAGCATTACGTGCAGATCTGCGAAAACGCCTGATTACGTCTCCAGCGCGGCGCCGCCCAGTATCGAAGTCGCATCGGCGCGCGCGTTGTCGAGCTGCACGACACTGGCCTGACGCGCCGCGAGTGCATCGCGATGCTCGATCGCCGTGAGGATTGCCTTGTGGCGCGGCAGCGAAAGCGCATGGGTATTCGGATGCCGGCTCGTGAGCTTGATCGATTCGGTCAGCGCCAGCGAGAGCATATTGCCGATATACGCGAGCATGTCGTTATGCGTGGCCGCCATGATCGCGCGGTGGAATTCGAGGTCGGGCTCGAGCAGGTCGCTGGCGGTTTTCGCCTCTTCCATGCGCGCGTAGGCGGTGGCGATGCGGGCGCGGTCTTCATCGGTGGCGGAAATCGCGGCGAGCGCGGCGGCGGCCGGTTCGATGATCTGGCGCACCGTCATGAGCGAGCGGAAGAATTCGCCTTCGGGCAGGCTGTTGACGGTCCAGAACAGCACGTCGGGGTCGAGCATGTGCCATTCTTCGCGCGGGCGCACCACGCTGCCCACGCGCGGCTTGGACACCACGAGGCCCTTGGCGACCAGCACGCGGGTCGCTTCGCGCAGCACGGGGCGGCTTACGCCATATGTTTCGCACAATGTCGGTTCGGGAGGCAGACGCTGTCCCGGGCGCAGCGAGCCGCCCACGATCTGCATGCCGAGCTCTTGCACGATGCGAGCGTGCATGCTCTTGCGTTTCTCTAGATTGCGGTAATCCATAGATGATCCGACCGGGCGCGCCGGTCAGGCATGCCCCCTGTTGACGACGATCACGCGCTGGTGGCGCGCATCGCCCGGTATTCCCGCCGCACGATCTCCATCAGCTCCGCCACCGAAGTAAGCGCGCTCTTTTGTTCATACGTGACGCGGCCCCGCTGCATCAACATGATGCGATCCGCAATATCGAGCGTCTGCGCATAGTTGTGCATGATCATGATAATGGATAGCCCACCCTTTTCCTTCAGACGCATGAGCAGGTCGATGATGAGCCCGGCCTCGCGCGCGCCCATTGCCGCGAGCGGTTCGTCGAGCAGCAGGATCTTCGCGTTCGAGTGCACGGCGCGCGCCACCGCAATCGCCTGACGCTGGCCGCCGGATAGCCGTTCCACCGGCAGATCGACCGACGGCACATGCACGCCGATATCGTCGAGACACTGCGCCGCGCGCTCGCGCATCTGCTTGTGATCGAGCAGCCGGAACGGACCGCGCCGCACGATCTCGCGGTTCAGGAACATGTTGTGATAGATCGACAGCGAATTCGCGAGCGCGAGATCCTGATAGACGCATTCGATACCCAGCGAGCGCGCGTGATCGACGGAACGCAGCAGGGTTTGCTGACCGTCGATATACAGTTCGCCGTCGGTCTGCTGATGAAAGCCCGTGAGGATTTTCACGAGCGTGGATTTGCCCGCGCCGTTATCGCCGAGAATGCCCAGAATTTCGCCCCTGCCGAGCGTGAGCGAGACGCCGTCGAGCGCCGTCACCGCGCCGAAGCGCTTGACGATCTTGTCGCCGCGCAGGGCGAGCGGTTCGAGCGCGCCACCATTCGCGGGCGCGTGGAAAGCCTGCGATTCGTCCATCAGCGGCCTCCCTTGCGGCGAATGCGGCCGACGTGAATATTGAAGACCATCGCGGCGAGAATCGCGGCGCCCAGAATGATGTTGAAGGTAAAGGCGTTGATGCCGATCAGCGTGAAGCCGTCGTTCAGAATGCCGAGCACCGCCGCGCCGATCAACCCGCCCACGATCGTGCCCGAGCCGCCCGTGAGCGGCGTGCCGCCGATCACCGCAGCGGCCACGGCCAGAAACATGATCTGGTTGCCGCCCGCCTGCGGATCGATCGAGGTGATGCGAAAGCCTTCGAGTATGCCGGTCAGGCCTGCGAGCACCGCCGCGATCACGAAGTTGCCCAGCCGTAGCCGGTTCACATGAATACCGGCCTCGCTCGCGCCCACCGGGTTCGCGCCCGCCGCCTGCGTATGCAGGCCCCAGCGCGTATGGCGCAGCAAGGTGTGCATGATCACGGCCAGCGCAACGGTCCAGAGAATCTCGCTATAACCCCACGCGCCCATGAAGGCCGAAAACTCCGGCGAACCCGGCGTGGATGCCGGCGTGCCGCGCGAAACCGTCAGCGTGATGCCGTTGATCAGAAACAGCGTGCCGAGCGTGGTGACGAAAGAGGGCAGGCGCAGCCACACGGTCACCGCGCCATTCACGAAGCCGATGATCGCCGCCGCCACCAGACCGGCAATCACGGAGAGCCACATCGGTGCGCCCGCATCGTTGGCGAACACCATCATGAACGGAGCAAAGGCGAACACCATGCCCGCCGACAGATCGATATCGCCGCCGATCATCAGCATGATTTCGCCGAACGCGATGATCGCCACCGGCGCGATGAACTGCGAGAGATTGACGAGGCTCGCGTTGGTGAGCAGGAAATCGTGATTCGCGAACTCGAAGTAAGCGGCCAGCAACACAGCCACGAGCAGGATGCGCAGCTCGGCCGCCCAGTGCGAGGTCCACGGAACACCCGCGCGCCGGGGCGCGCGGGCTTCGACATTGCCAGGTTCGTTCACCGTATCCATCACGACTTGATTGCGCCGCTCATCGGCACGATTTGCGGCTTGGTGGTCTTGCCTTCATAACGCGTCGAGGTGTTCAGATACGGCTCGACCGTCGACTTCGTCACGAACTTCAGACCCGTGTTGATATTGGCCGGCCCAACAAGGCCGCTCGAAGCGAGGAACACGAACGCTTCCATCACCGTATAGAAGCCCTGCACATAGGGCTGCTGGTCGATGGTGAAGTCGAGGAAGCCCTCGTGAATCAACTGGATGGTGGTGGGCAGCAGATCGAAGCCGCCGCCGTGCACGCCCTTCGAAGGCAGATTCGATTCCTTCATCACCTGCGCGACGCCCTGCGTGCTGCCCGCGTCCACCGCGAACATACCCTTGAGATCCTGGTGGCCCAGATAGAACGACTTGATCTTCGAAAGTTCTTCGTTGACCGTTGCGCCCGTGGCGACGGTCTGGATATCGATCTTCTTGCCGGACTTCTTGATCGCGTCGCTTGCGCCATCGAGACGCGGCTGGATGTTGAGCTGCCCAGGCGTGGCGATGAAAAGCGCCACCATGCCGCTATCGATCAGACTGACGATGCGTTCGCCCATCTGATAGCCCGAGAGATACAGATCCTGGCCGATATAGGCGAGGCGCGGATTGCTCTTGCCGCGCGGCGCGTCGGCGTTATAGGCGAACACCGGAATGCCGGCGTCGAGCGCGGCCTGAATCGGTTTGTCGAAAGCGCCCGGATCGACGATCGGCACGGCGATGGCGTCGGCCTTGGCGGCGATCGCGGAGTTGACCGCGCGCACCATTTCGCCTGCATCGGAGGTGGCCGAACCGGTCCACTGATAGTCCATGCCGAACATCGAGCAGGCATCCTGAATACCGTACTGCGTCGGCACGAAGAAGGGATTCGTGGTCACGTGATTGACGAACACGATCTTCCACTTCTTGTGCGAAGGGAAGGCCATTTCGGCGGCCTGCGCCTGCGAAATCATGCCGCCCGCGCCGCCGCCCAGCGCGCCCATCAGCGACAGCGCAGCGCCTAGCCCTGCGCCTTGCATCAGGCCGCGCCGCGTGGCGTTCAGGCCCGTGTTGCGGGTGTCTTGCGTGGATTCCTGCGGATGGTTGTCGTCATCCCGTTGCTGCGCCATGTCTTCCTCCGGCTCTCGTTGTCGTGGGTCGATCGAATCGACTTTGCGTTCGACGTTGCGTCGATAAACGTGCAGATGCTGGGGCGGCACCGGAAGTGCGCGAGCGTGGGTGCGTGATTCGGTGCGTGCTGTGACGTCGATAACGTTGCCATGCGCCGTGCCGTACCGCAAAAATCTTAGTGCAGGGCTGTTGAGCCGCCTAATCCATGTATACCCCTAACTAGTCGGACTATTGGGTGCGCGGCGGTGAGGCGAAGCGCGCCTGCTTCATCGGTTCGAGCGGCGCGTCGGGCTGCGTGAGCGTTCGGCGCGCGCGTTGCGCGCCCTTGCCGCCGCCCGTCGATTTACGCCGCGCCGCGTGACGTTCGGTGGCGCGCTGCAGCAGACAGAACGCGCAGAGCAGGGCGCCGATAACGATGCGCGTCCACCACGAACTGAGCGTGCCGTCGAAGGTGATGAGCGTCTGGATCGTGCCGAGAATGCCCACGCCGAATACCGAACCGATCACATAGCCCACCCCGCCCGTGAGCAGCGTGCCACCGATCACCGTCGCGGCGATGGCGTCGAGCTCCATGCCTTGCGCCTGCAGGCCGTAGCCCGAGAGCACGTAAAGCGTGAACACCACGCCACCGAGCGCCGAGCAGAAACCCGACAGCGCATACACGCCGATCTTGGTGCGCGCCACCGGCAGGCCCATCAGCAGCGCGGAGCGCTCGTTCCCGCCGATCGCATAGACATTGCGGCCGAAGCGCGTGAAATGCGCGATTACGATGCCGCCCGCGAGCATCGCCAGCGCAGTCAGCGAGCCGGTCGTGAGCGAGCCGCTGCCCATCGGAATGTTGAATTCGGAGAGCGCGTGAAAACCGGCGTCGTTGATCTGGATGGATTCGGTGGTGATGAGGAAGCAGGCGCCGCGCGCGAGGAACATGCCTGCGAGCGTGATGATGAAGGGCTGCAGGCGGAAGAAGTGGATCAGCGCGCCCATGGCCGCGCCATAGAGCGCACCGAGCAGCAGCACGAGCGGCACGACCACGGCCACGGGCCAGTGCAGTTTTTCGGTGCCTATGGCGCAGAGTATGGTTGTGAGCGCAACCACTGCGCCCACGGAAAGATCGATGCCGCCCGAAATGATCACAAACGTCATGCCGATGGCGACGATCAGTAGAAACGCATTATCGACCAGCAGTCCAAACAAGACCTGCAGCGAGAAAAAGCCTTTGTACATGACCGAACCGAAGCCAAACAGCGCGACGAACAGCAGCACGGTCACGACGATAGGCAATACACGCGGATCGACAAAACGCGCGATCCCGCGCCGCCACGCGGCAGCGTTCGTGGAAGCGGCGGTAGAAGAAGCGGAAGGCGATGGACGGTTCATGCAGCAAATCCCCGAAGTGTCCTTGAATGACGGGCGTTCATGCGCGCGCCCGGCGACCCGATGCGAGGCGTCGCAACTGCGCGGCCAGGAAAGCGCGCGCGGCGGGCGACTGGATCACGCTCACGACCAGCACGACCACGGCCTTGACCACGAGCGTGGCTTCGGGCGGCACGCCGATCGAATACGTCGTGTAGGTCAGCGTCTGGATGATTAGCGCGCCTAGCACCGTGCCCGCGAGACTGAAGCGCCCGCCCGAGAGCGAAGTGCCACCCAGCGTCACGGCGAGAATCGCGTCGAGTTCGAGCAGCAGACCGGCATTGTTGCCGTCGGCGCTACGCACGTTCGAGCTGATGAGAATGCCCGCAATCGAGGCCGTCAAACCGCAGAACGCATACGCGCCGAACACCACCGCCTGCGAAGACAAGCCCGCAAGCCGCGCGGCCACCGGATTCACGCCGATCGAGCGGATAAAAAGCCCCAGCGCCGTGCGATTGACGATCAGCACGGTCAGTACCGTTACGGCAATCGCGATCCACACCGCGCAGGGCACCAGCGCGAGATAACCGCCGCCCGCATAGAGATAGCCCTTTGCGCCGATCGGGATGATCTGCCCGCCGGTGAGCAGTTGCGCGACGCCGCGCCCGGCCACCATCAGGATCAGCGTGGCGATAATCGGCTGCATGCCGACAAAGGCCACCAGCAGGCCGTTCCAGAGGCCCGCGGCGAGGCCCACGGCCAGCGCCGCGCCAAAGGCCATGGCGACGTTGGTGGGATCGTCGGCGAGCACGGTGGCGGCTGCCGCGCCCGCGATGGCGACGACCGCGCCCACCGAAATATCGATGCCGCGCGTGGCGATCACGAGCGTCATGCCGAGCGACACCACCACCAGCGGTGCGGCGCGCATGAGGATATCGACGGGCGCGCCGAACAGATGGCCGCCGAGAATCGTGATCGACAGAAAGTTCGCACGATGCGCGACATCCACGGCGAATAGCGCCACCAGCGTGAGCGCAGGCCATACGAGCGGATGCCGCAGCAGCAGCGCGAGCCACGAGGGCAGGCCCGCAGGCAGCCCCGACTTCGGACGCGTGTTCATCGGCGGTCTCCGGCGATGAGGTCGTAGACCTCGTGTTCCGAGCGCTGCGCGCCCGCGAGTTCGGCCACCTTGCGGCGATCGCGCAGCACGGCGATACGATCGCTCACGCGCACCACTTCGCTGATTTCGGATGAGATGAACAGAATGCCCAGCCCCTTCGCGCAGAGCGCGCGCACGCGGTCCATGATTTCGAACTTGGCGGCGACGTCGATGCCGCGCGTGGGTTCGTCGAGGATAAGCAGACGCGGTTCGGTGGCGAGCCAGCGCGCCAGCAGCACCTTCTGCTGATTGCCGCCCGAGAGCAGGCCGATGGGTTGCTCCGCATCGCGCGCCTTGATGCCAAGTTGCGCGATGTATTGATCGGCGAGTTCGCGCTGGCGCGCGCGGCCGATCATGCGCCACCAGCCACGCCGCGCCTGCAGCGCCAGCACGATGTTTTCGCGGATCGACAGATCGGCGACGATGCCTTCCTTCTTGCGATCTTCCGGGCAGTAGGCCATGCCATGCCGCACGGCGTCGCGCGGCGAGGACAGCTTCACGGGCTTGCCGTTGATATGGACCGCGCCCGCGTCGGCTTTATCGGCGCCGAAAATCAGGCGTGCGGTTTCCGTGCGCCCTGAACCGAGCAAGCCGGCGAGGCCCAGAATCTGCCCCGGCTGCACTTCGAGATCGAGCGGATTGAGCACGCCGCGCCGCGCGACGCCTTGTGCTGCGAGGTAGGGCTGGCCGCCTGGCGCGGCGGCTTCGTCGTGGCGCGGCGCTTCCGCCTGCGCGAGCCGCGCGCCGGCATCCTCGAGCCCGACCATCTTCGCGACCAGCGTTTGCACCGGCAGATCGGCGGCAAGATATTCGCCTTCGCGCTCGCCGTTACGCATGACGGTGATGCGGTCGGAGATTGCGTAGGTCTGCTCCAGAAAATGCGTGACGAACAGAATCGCGATACCCGACGCTTTGAGCTTGCGCAGCACGTCGAAAAGCCGCGTGACTTCGCCTTCGTCGAGGCTGGAAGTGGGTTCGTCGAGAATCAGGATGCGCGCGTCGACCGACACCGCGCGCGCGATCGCCACCATCTGCTGCATCGCAATCGGATAGGTGTCGAGCGACTGCGTCACGTCGAGCGAAAGATTGAGTTGCGCGAGCGCTTCGGCGGCGCGCCGGTGAATCGTTTTCCAGTCGATCAGGCCGCGTTTGCGCGGCTGCCGCCCGGCGAAAATATTCTCCGCCACCGAGAGATTCGGGCAGAGATTGACTTCCTGATAGAGCGTCTGGATGCCCGCGGCTTCGGCTTCCTGCGGCGTCGAAAAACGCACCGCGTGGCCTGCAAGGCGGATCTCGCCGGCTTCCGGTTCGTGCACGCCCGTGAGCACGTTGATCAGCGTGGATTTGCCCGCGCCGTTCTGGCCCATCAGCGTGTGAACCTCGCCGGGGAACAGACGAAAATCGACCCGGTCGAGCGCACGCACGCCGGGGAAGGTTCGCGACAGGCCAACGGTTTCGAGTAGCGGCGTTGCGCTCATAAGCAGGAGCCGAAAAAGAACGAACTGCCAATCAATGCGTAGCGCGCGTCACGCTGGATAGACCGTGACGCGCGCCCCTTGCCTTCCCAACCTCGATCAATACTTGCGCGAGGGCAGCGTTTGCGCCGCAACATCCATCGGGAACACGGTTTCGTTCGTGACGATGCGCTTGGGCAATTGCTTGCCGGCGACCACGTCCTTCACGGCCGTCATCAGTTGCGGCCCGAGCAGCGGGCTGCATTCCACGTCCACGTTCATCTTGCCGGCGATCATCGCTTCGAAGCCGCCCTTGGTGGCGTCGAACGAGACCACGCTCACGTCCTTGCCCGGCTTCATGCCTGCTTCTTCCATCGCCTGGATCGCGCCCAGCGCCATGTCGTCGTTATGCGCGTAGACCACGTTGATCTTGTTGCCGTAGGACTTGGCGAAGGCTTCCATCACCTGCTTGCCGCCTGCGAGCGTGAAGTCGCCGCTTTGCGAAGCGATGATCTTGAACTTCGGATCGTTCTTGATGACTTCGATCAGACCGGCATGGCGATCGTTGGCCGGAGCGGAACCGACCGTGCCCTGCAGCTCGACGATATTGATCGGGCCGGGAGTGCTCTTGTAGTGCTCTTCGAGCCATTTGCCCGCGCGGCGGCCTTCTTCCATGAAGTCCGAACCGATCATCGTGACGTAGAGCGATTGATCCTTCACGTCGATGTTGCGGTCGGTGAGGATCACGGGAATCTTCGCGCGTTTGGCTTCCTGCAGCACCGGTTCCCAACCCGATTCCACCACCGGCGAGAACGCAATCACATCGACCTTCTGCGCGATATACGAGCGGATCGCCTTGATCTGGTTTTCCTGCTTTTGTTGCGCGTCCGAGAACTTGAGGTTGATGCCTGCGTCCTTGGCGGCGGCCTTGACCGACACCGTGTTGGCGGTGCGCCAGGCGCTTTCCGCGCCCACCTGGGCAAAACCCAGCGTAATCTGCTTGTCTTCGGCGTGCGCGACGCCCGCCGCCAGAGAGAAAGCCGCCGCTGCCGCGACGAACCCGCTCACCATGCGAGTTGCCAGTTTCATGCGTGTCTCCGATGTCGCTCTATCGTTTTTTAATTCACGGCGCATCGCTCGCGTCCACCACGGCCGGACAGAAGCACGAGTCGATCGCGCCATCCCGGGCCCTCGGTCGCCCTCGGACCGCTGCCTTGCAATTGCTGCATTGCGGTGCTGCTTTTTTGATTCGGATTTCTGAATAGCCAAACTATATGCAACAGTTAAGGCCGTTTTTATTAGCGTTTTCCCGATCATTGCGACTCATATAGTCATGCTATTTATGGGTCTTTCTCACAAAGTGGGCAAAGCCATGAACATCCGTAAGCCCAGGCTCCGCTCGGCCGAGTGGTTCGGCACGGCGGACAAGAACGGTTTCATGTATCGCAGCTGGATGAAGAACCAAGGCATTCCCGATCACGAGTTCGCCGGCAAGCCCATTATTGGCATCTGCAATACGTGGTCGGAACTCACGCCCTGCAATGCGCACTTTCGCAAGCTCGCGGAACACGTGAAGCGCGGCGTGTACGAGGCGGGTGGTTTTCCGGTCGAGTTTCCGGTGTTTTCGAACGGCGAATCGAATCTGCGGCCCACGGCGATGTTCACACGCAATCTCGCCTCGATGGACGTGGAGGAATCGATCCGCGGCAATCCCGTCGATGCGGTGGTGCTGCTGGTGGGCTGCGACAAGACTACGCCGGCCTTGCTGATGGGCGCGGCCAGTTGCGATGTGCCCGCGATCGTGGTGAGCGGCGGACCGATGCTCAACGGCAAGCACGAAGGGCGCGACATCGGCTCGGGCACGGTCGTGTGGCAATTGAGCGAGCAGGTGAAGGCGGGCAAGATTTCGATTCACGATTTCATGTCGGCGGAAGCGGGCATGTCGCGTTCGGCGGGCACCTGCAACACCATGGGCACGGCTTCGACGATGGCCTGCATGGCAGAAGCATTAGGCGTGACGTTGCCGCATAACGCAGCGATTCCAGCGGTAGATGCGCGGCGTTATGTGCTCGCACAAATGTCAGGAATGCGAATCGTCGAAATGGCGCTAGAGGATGTGCGGCTTTCGAAACTGCTCACGCGCGAGGCGTTCGAGAATGCGATACGCGCGAATGCGGCGATAGGCGGCTCCACCAACGCGGCGATTCATTTGAAGGCGATCGCCGGGCGCATTGGCGTGCCGCTGGAACTGGACGACTGGACCCGCATCGGGCGCGGCACGCCCACGCTGGTCGATCTGCAGCCTTCCGGCCGCTTCCTGATGGAAGAGTTCTATTACGCGGGCGGTCTGCCCGCCGTGTTGCGCAGGCTCGGCGAAGCGAATCTGCTGCCGCATCCCAATGCGCTCACGGCCAATGGCCGAACGCTTTGGGAGAACGTGCGCGAAGCGCCGAACTATAACGACGAAGTCATCCGCCCGATCGGCAATCCGCTCGTGCAGGATGGCGGCCTGTGCGTGTTGCGCGGCAATCTCGCGCCCAACGGCGCGGTGCTCAAACCGTCTGCGGCCACGCCGAAATTGCTCAAGCATCGCGGCCGAGCCGTGGTGTTCGAGCATTTCGAGGACTACAAAAAGCGCATCGTCGATCCCGATCTGAACGTGACGGCGGATTCGGTGCTCGTGATGAAAAACTGCGGCCCGAAGGGTTATCCGGGCATGGCCGAAGTCGGCAATATGGGCCTGCCGCCCAAGCTGCTCGCGCAGGGCGTGACCGACATGGTGCGCGTGTCGGACGCGCGCATGAGCGGCACGGCTTACGGCACGGTGGTGCTGCACGTCGCGCCCGAGGCGCGCGCGGGCGGGCCGCTTGCCATCGTGCGCGACGGCGACTGGATCGAGCTGGATTGCGAAACCGGCACGCTGCGCGTGGATATCGACGATGCGGAAATTCACACGCGTCTGGACACGTGGCGCGCGCAGCAACAGCCGCTGGCGGCGGACGGCAGCGGTTATCGCAAGCTCTACGTCGAACACGTGCTGCAAGCCGACGAAGGCTGCGACTTCGATTTTCTGGTGGGTTGCCGAGGCGCGGAGGTGCCGAAGCACTCGCATTGACCGGCGTGATGTCGTTGTGCGCGCAACGGGCGAAAGCCCGCTGCGCGCACACGGATGGACTGCTTTACTTCTCGATGATGCCCGGAATCGCGACGTTCGGATTGACGTCGGCCGTGTAGTCCACGCCTTCGATGCCGAAGCCGAACAGGCGCAGGAATTCCGCCTTGTAGCCGGCGAAATCGGTCATCGCGTAGATGTTGTCATCGGCGACTTCGTTCCACCAGGCCTTGACCTGCTCCTGGATGGCCGGATCGAGTTCCTTGTAGTCGGCGCGCAGACGGCCTTCGTCGTCGAGGATCGGCGTCGTGCTGTAGAGCGAGTCCTTGTACAGACCGTAGACCTGCTCGATGCAGCCTTCGTGCGTGCCGTTGGCCTTCATCGCGCGGAACAGCAGCGAGAGGTAGAGCGGCATGATGGGAATCGCCGAGCTGGCCTGCGTTACTACGGCCTTGAGCACGGCCACGCGGGCGTCGCCGCCGGTGGCTGCGAGCTTCGCGCGAATGCCCAGCACCTTCTGGTCCAGATCCTTCTTGGCCTGGCCGATCGAGCCGTTCCAGTAGATGTCGTGCGTGACTTCGGCGCCCAGATACGTGAACGCCGTGGTCTTCGCGCCATCGGCGAGCACGCCGGCTGCAGCCAGCGCGTCGATCCACATCTGCCAGTCTTCACCGCCCATCACCGCCACGGTGCCGTCGAGCTCTTCCTGGGTGGCCGCTTCGAGGACGGTTTCCTTGATCACTTCCTTGTCGGTGTCGATGCCGCGCATGCGCAGCTGCTTGCCGACCGGCTTGAGTGTCGAGTTGTGCACGGTGCCCGTGACCGGGTGCGTGCGGCGCGGCGCGGCGAGGCTGTAGACCACCAGGTCGACCTGGCCGAGATCGCGCTTGATCGCTTCGATGGTTTCCTGCTTGATGACGTCCGAGAACGCGTCGCCGTTGATGGACTTCGCGTAGAGGCCCTTCTGGGTGGCGAACTTCTCGAAGGCCGCCGTGTTGTACCAGCCGGCCGTGGCCGGGCGGGTGTCGGTGCCGGCGCGCTCGAAGCAGACGCCGAGCGTGGCTGCATCCGAGCCGAAGGCCGCCGAAATGCGGGCGGCGAGGCCGTAGCCGGTCGAGGCGCCGAGCACGAGCACGCGCTTCGGGCCGTTGGCCACGGGGCCGTGTTGTTTAACGTATTCGATTTGCTGAGCGACGTTGGCTTCACATCCTGCCGGATGGGCCGTCACGCAAATGAAGCCGCGGACGCGCGGTTCGATAATCATCAGACTTCTCCGTAAGTCGCATGGTGCATGCAGGAACGGGGCGCATTTTAGCGCGAGCCGGGCCTGCGGGCCATTCGTCGCGTTTTTGGCGAGGGTTATTGGGGCCGGTTGCGCGCTGAGAGCGGCATTTTTTGCGGCCATTTTTCCCTCGCCACGGAGTCGTTTCGAGGCGCTTTCAGTGTGCCGCGGCCATCGGATTCGACGCGGCCGGCAGGCAGCCAAGGCCTTGCAGCGTGGCTTCCACAGCGTTATCCAGCGGTGTGTGCGGCTCGCGGCCGAGCGTTGCGACGAGGCGGCGGTTGTCGAGTTCGAGCGTCTCGCGCCAGAGATAGCGCATTTCCAGCATTTCGCGCGGCGTGGTCGAAAAGAGCGCTGCCACGTAGATCAGCGGCCAGGGAAACGCGCCGCGCTTGACCGTCAGGCCGTGGCGCGCGGCCACGCGGCAAATGGCGGCGGCCATTTGCGTGCCGTCTGCGTCCCAGTGGCCGGCCATGTGAAAGCGCGCGAAAGGCGCGAGCGCGTCGCGCTGCGCGATCAGTTCGAGCATGGCGCGCGCGACGTCCGGCACATAGCCCCAGGCGTGGCCGATGCCAGGCGTGCCCGGCTCGCGCACGCTCGCCACCGGCGCGCCGGGCTTGAGAAACCCCTGCGCGAGCCAGCTATTTCCTACCCGCGGCCCGAAAAAGTCGCCCGCCCGCAGCACGATCGCGCGCACGTCCCGCGCGGTGGCGGCCTCGATGCACCGCTCCAGTTCCACGCGGATCGCGCCCTTGCGGGTGCGCGGCTGCTGCGGCGCGTCCTCGGCCACCCGCGGCAGCGCCTCGGGGCCGAAGTTGTAGACCGTGCCCGGCAGCACGACGGTGGCGCGCTCAGCCTGTGCGGCGGCCAGCGTGTTGTCGATCATCGGCAGCACGAGATCGGCCCAGCGTCGATAACCCGGCGGATTCACCGCATGCACGATCACCTCGCATCCCTGGGCGGCGCGCAGGACGGCTTCGCGGTCCATGACATCGCCTTGCACGACCTCGAAGCCCGGCAGGCTGGCAGCGCGCCGCTGCAAGGCCCGCACGCGCCAGCCCGCACCGGCAAGCTGGCGCGCGACTTCGCCGCCGATTCCGCCGCTCACGCCCAGCACGAGGGCCGTGCGGGCCGGTTCTCTGAGATTTGCCGCCATGATCGTTCTCGCTTGAATGAAGTGTCGATGGCTGCATTCTGCGCGTCTCGCAGATCATAAAAAATTGCCGAAGATGCGCTATCGGCTATACATTTATGCATGGCTTCGAACCTCAATTGGGAACTCTACCGGACCTTCCTCGCGGTACTCACGGAAGGCTCGCTCTCGGGCGCGGCGCGCGCGCTCGGCATCACGCAACCTACGGCGGGGCGGCATATCGCGTCGCTGGAAGCCGCGTTCGGCCAGTCGCTGTTCACGCGCTCTCCCGCCGGCTTTCTGCCGACCGAGGCCGCAGGCACGCTGCGCGGTTACGCCGAGTCCATGCGCAGCACGGCGGCGGCGCTTGAACGCGCGGCTTCGGGGCAGGGCAATGCGATGTGCGGCGTCGTGCGTGTGTCGGCCAGCGAAGTGGTGAGCGTGGAAGTGCTGCCGCCGATCCTCGCCGCCTTGCGCCGCGCGCATCCGCAGATCGTCGTCGAACTGGTGCCGAGCAACCGGCTGCAGGACCTGCTTCAGCGCGAAGTGGATATTGCCGTGCGCATGACGCAGCCGCAGCAGGACATGCTGATCGCGCGGCGGATCGGCGAGATCGAGATCGGCATGCACGCGCGCGACGACTATCTGGCCGATCACGGCACGCCCGACACGCTCGCCGATCTCGCGCGGCACACGCTGATCGGCTATGACACGGTGACGCCGTTCGTGCGCGCGGCGTCGAGCAGCTTGCCGTACTGGAAGCGCGAGAGTTTTGCGCTGCGCACCGATAGCGATGTCGCGCAACTGGCGCTTATCCGCGCGGGTTGCGGTATCGGCATTTGCCAGGTAGGGCTGGCGCGGCGCGACGCGCGCCTGCAGCGCGTGCTGCCGCATGACTGCGCCGCGAGCCTGACGACGTGGATCGCCATGCATGAAGACCTGCGTAGCAACAAGCGCTGCAAGGCGGTGTTCGATGCGCTGGCCAGCGGCCTGGAAGCGTATATCGCGCAGGCGGCCTGAACGTGCCCGCCCGCGCCTGTGATCAGCGGGAGATCATTCGCTCGCGATCTCCACCACCGGCTCGCAGCGAATCGGGAAGTTCACCGAGTTGGCGATATAGCACTGCTCGTGCGCCGCGTGGTGCAGCTGTTCGGCGAGACTCGGGTTGTCGCCCGCGCGGATCGTCACGCGCGGACGCAGCACGATTTCCTTGAAGCAGCCGCGCTGCGGGCTGTCGATCATCGTGCCCTGCGCGTCGTCCACATAGGCGAGCACGACGATGCCCGCATCGGCGCACAGATGCAGATACCAGAGCTTGTGACAGGCGCTGGCCGAGGCCACGAGCAGATCTTCCGGGTTCCAGCGCGCGGCGTCGCCACGAAATGCGGGGTCCGCCGATCCGGCGATAGCGGCCTTGCCGGCCGCTTCGATCGTGTGATCGCGGTCATAGTCGCGATACCCCGAGGTGCCCGTGCCGCGATTGCCGGTCCATCGCACCGTCACCGCGTAGTTGTGTTCTTTGTGCGCCATCTGAAGCTCTCCGTGCTGTCATGGGTCGGCACATTAAGACACAACACGGCTTTTTTTACGACGTTTTTTTCTGGTTTTCCGCTGAGCCTCGCGCGCAAACCGGGATCGATTTTCAGGCTGTCACTAGAGCGTTTTCTTCGACCCAGCGCACGAATTCCTCCGCAGGCATGGCCTTCGCATAAAGCCAGCCTTGTGCGAACTGCACGCCATGCTCGCGCAGATACGCGGCCTGTGCTTCGATTTCCACGCCTTCGGCCACCATCGCCAGATTCAACTCATGCGCGATGCTGATCACGTGCGGCACGATCGCATTGACTTCCGAACCCGAAGTCAGCGATTTGACGAAGGCTTTATCGATCTTGATGCCGTCCACGGGCAGCGTTTGCAGATACGCGAGACTCGAATAACCGGTGCCGAAATCGTCGATAAAAACCTGATGCCCCGCATCGCGATAGCGCTGTAAAACAGGCCCGATCTGTTCGGCGTCGATAAACGCGCGCTCGATGCATTCGAACCAGATTTGCCTCGCCAGCACGTCGTATTTCGCGAAACACGCGTCGAGCGTCTTCAGCACGCGCGAGGAAACCAGATCGTCGCGCGTGAGGTTGATCGAGATATGCAGGTCGCGACGCTGCGCGAGCACGCTGCCTGCGCCTGCAAACACGGATTCGATCACGAGGTCGGTGATTGGCTGGATCAGGCCGATCGATTCCGCCATGGGAATAAAGGTGTCGGGCGCGATCAGGGTGCCGTCGCCGAGACGCCAGCGCACCAGCGCTTCCGCACCGATGCAGCGGCCCGTGCGCAGATCGACGAGCGGCTGGAACCATGCCGTGAACTGGCGCCGGCGTATGCCTTCGAGCAGCGCATGACGCGGCGTGCGCAGCTTGCGGCGCCAGCGCAGCACGAGCCACGTGCCCAGCACGCTGGCGATCAGCACGGGCACGAGAAAGGTTCTGATCTGCGCGGGAAAGTCCGGCCGCACGCGATCTTCGGGCTCGTAAGCGACGACCGAAATCGGGTAGCGCTGTGAACGATTCACCACGTAGTAGCGTTGCTCGAAGAAATGCGCGGCCGGATCGCGAAACAGCGCGGCGCGCGACAGCGCTTCGTCGGCACGCGGCCAGCGCGCGATAACCGAACCATCGACGGATTCGAGCAGCGCGAGTTCGATCGTGTCGTCGAGCGGCACGATGTCCAGATAAAAGCGCGGGTCGACCACGACAATATGATTGCCGAGCCGGATATTGAGCATGGGCAGTTCATTGCCGCGCTTGCCCGCTTCCGTGGACCACGCGCTGACGTCGTGCGGGTAGTGCCATTGCGCGGGCGGCAGCGCGTTATCCATGCCGCCGCGCAACGACGAACAGAGAATGCGCGTGCCATCGGTCCACGCGACATTGCGGATATAGCGGTATTGCTCCTCGACACGCCGCATCGATTGCAGATGGTCGGGCGTGCAGGGCGTGTCGTCGAAGCTGGAAAGCGTGCGCAGGGAAGCAACAGCTTCGGCGGTCACGAGTTCGGCGCGTATCAAGGCGCGCCGCGAGTATTCGTTCACCTGCTCGCGCTGATGCTGCTCGATCACTGCATCCGTGGCAGCGGCGACAGCCGCGAGCGTCGCGCACACCGTAAGCGCGACGAGGCAGAACGTGACCAGCACGGACAATCTGCTTTTCATGCCGGATAGGCGCGTTCGCGTGGGTGAGTGGCCAGCCGATGTTAGCCCCTTTCGCGCGCTGCGGTCCGAGCGGTGCGCATTGCGCCGCTATGTCGCTAAACGCCTTATTCGTTGCGCATGAAATGAGTCAGGCCGCGCGTTCAATGGAGTTGCAGATCGGCGTGCACCACACGATTGCGCCCGCTTTCCTTCGCTCGATAGAGGCGCCGGTCGGCGACCTGCATGAGCGCTTCGTAATCGGCGGCGCAATCTTCGGGGCTGGCGGCCACGCCGATCGACACCGTGAAGGCGATCGCATCGGCGCTGTCTGGTGGGGCGTCGGCGCGCACATGCGATTCGACGGCGCGGCGCACGCGTTCGGCCACGGCGGCGGCGGTGGCGAGATCGGCGTCGGGCAGCAAGGCTGCGAATTCCTCGCCGCCCACGCGCGCAGGCAGGTCCACGCTGCGCAGATTCGCCTGGAGGATCTCCGCGAAGATCGTCAGCACGCGATCGCCGGCCGCGTGACCAAAACTGTCGTTGACGCGCTTGAAGAAGTCGATGTCGAGCATCAGCGCGGCCATCTGCGGAGGCTTGCTCTCTGCGCCTTCCTTGCCTTCGGCGCGTTGGGCGCGGTCGAGGTTTTCCGCGAAGGCTTCCATGAAGCGCCGCCGGTTGGCGAGACCGGTGAGCGGGTCGCTGCGAGCGAGCGCTTCCAGCCGCTCGCTCGCTTCCACGTAATGGCCGAATATATTCGTGACGATGCGCAGCGTGCCCACCAGCAGCAGGATCAGCACGATCCACGCGGCAATGACCGGGCTGTTGAACACGCGTCGCGCGGCGGTGAGCGTGAGTTCGCTGTTGTCGGTGGGCGCGAGCAGCATCCAGTGCGTCTGGCCGACACGCTGATACAGGACGTAAGTGCCGCGATGCTCGACGTAACCGGAGCCTTGCCGCATCCATCGATCGACCGAATGCTGGGCGATCTGCAGCAGTTCGGGATTGAAGGCCGCAGGGCGCTGATCGGTGAGTGCGCCGTTGCGGAAATAAACGATGTTGCCGTTGCTGTTGAGCAGGCCGAATTCGATATTTTCGTCGCCGTCTTCGGGCGCGCCGCCTGCGGCGAGTTGCAGCGAGAGCAGACGCGAAGGCGTGAGATCCATCACCACTGCGCCGCGAAACTTGCCGTCCACATACACCGGCGCGCTGAGCGTCGAAATCGATTCGCCCTTTTGCAGGCCCGCATACACCGGCGTCCACAGCACGTCGCGCGCGGGATTGCGCTCGGGCAACTGGCCGCGATAATAGTTCATCGTGTTGAAGCGGCGCAGCAGGTCGGGCACGCTGCGGCCCTGATGCTCGGGCGCGATCACGAACACGCCATTCGACGAGATAAAGGCCACGGTGCTTTGCACGGTATCCGCATGCTGGCTGATCTGCACGAGCGGGCTGATGGCGCGCGCGAGCGCGATATCGGCGGGCAAGGTGGCGGGGTCGCGCTGGAAGCCTTCGAGACCGGCCAGACCGGCCGCATTGGTGCCGTAGACGCCGGGCCCGTCGAGCGCACCGGCCACATGCCAGACCGGCTGCGTGGAGGCGGCCAGCGCCTGCATCACGGCCGATTGTTCGGCGGGCGAGGGCGGCGTGCTGGCGGCAAGCTGATGCTCGGCGTAATTGCGCAGGAACATCAGGCGGCGGCGTTCGGCTTCGATCAACGCGTCCACGCCCACGGCGCGCACTTCGAGATCGCGCTGGCGGCTGTGCAGATCGTTGCGCGTCATGTTGTACAACTGGCGCAGACCGACCGCGCTCAACAGCGCCATCGCGCCGATAAAACAGAGCGTCACCACGAGACGCGGCCGCTTCATGACGATGCTGGAAAAGCGGCCGCTTCGCGTGTGGACCGCCGAGCACTTCGCGCTGCGCTGCATGGTGTCGCCGTCCCTCGTGGTTGTGCCGCCGCGCGGCGTTCGGGTACGGCGCCAAGGATAGCATCGGGCGATTTTGCGAGTCCCGGCTCAGGCCAGCGCGACGAATTCCCGGACCGTGGCCGAGGTGTCCTGCTCGCGCCAGCCGAGCGCGAGGCGCGCGCGCATATGCACGCCGGTCACATCGAGATAACGCACGCCCTTGACCTGCACCTGGGCGATGGCGGCGGGCACGATCGACACGCCCAGACCGGCCGCCACCAGATTGACGACGGACGACACCTGCGGCGCGGGCTGCGCGAGACGCGGGCTGAAGCCGGTTTCGGCGCAGGCGCGCACGATCTCGTCGTGCAGCGTGGCGCCCGCAGGGCCGGACACCAGCACGAAGGGTTCGTGTTCGAGCGCAGTGAGCGGCAGGCGCCGGCGCGCGGCAAGCGGGTGCGACGCGGGCAGCGCGATCTTCATCGCTTCATCGGGGAAGTGATGCAGGGCGATGCCGGGCAGCGCTTGCGCCTGGGCCTGAGCTGTTTCGCGGCGTCCGGGGCGGAAGAACACCGCGTCGAGCCGGTCTTCGGCGAGACCCTGAAGCAATAGCGGCGTGTTGGCTTCGTCAAGCGTCAGGTCGACGGCCGGAAAGCGCTGCTTGTAGCGCTGGATCAGATTCGGCACGAGCGGATTGAACGCCGCCGACCCCGTGAAGCCGATGCGGATCTGGCCCGCTTCGCCGCGCGCCGCCCGTTGCGCGACCTGCGCGGCGCGCGCGGCATCGTCGAGCACCCGGCGCGCTTCGATCAGAAACGCCTCGCCCGCGCGCGTGAGATCGGCGCCTTGCGGCGTGCGCACGAACAGGGTAACGCCCAGTTCGTGCTCCAGACTCTTGATCTGCTGACTGAGCGGCGGCTGGCCGATACCGAGCTTTTCGGCCGCGCGCGTGAAGTTGCGCTCGGCCGCCACGGCGACGAAATAGCGAAGATGTCGAAGTTCCATGCCGATGTTAGCCAGTGCTAAAAAGTATCGCGTTAGCGGGTTCCATATATTGGACAGTATAGCGGCGCGGCGGGACAATTTGCCTCGTCACTGGATTTTCCGCGAGGCATCGCCGTTATGAGTTCCGTATCGTCCGCCGTGGGTGTCAGCCCGGGCTCCGCTGCTTATCGCCGCATCAGCATTGCGCTGTTTCTGGCCGGATTTGCTACGTTTTCCTTACTGTATTGCGTGCAGCCGCTGCTGCCGGTATTCGCCGATGAGTTTCATATCGGCGCGGCGCAAAGCTCGCTGGCGCTGTCCTTATCGACGGGCTTTCTTGCGGTGTCGATTCTGTGCGCGGGCGCGCTCTCCGAGCGCTTCGGGCGGCGCGGCCTGATTTTCGCGTCGATGACGCTGGCCGCGCTCTTTAACGTGCTCGCCGCCGTCGAGCCCAGCTGGCACGGCATTCTGGTCGCACGCGCACTCGAAGGTTTCGCGCTGGGCGGCGTGCCCGCCGTGGCCATGGCTTATCTCGCCGAAGAAATCACCGCCACCGGGCTGGGATTCGCGATGGGGCTTTACGTGGGCGGCACCGCGTTTGGCGGCATGGTCGGGCGCGTGGGCATGAGCTGGCTCAGCGAGCATCTGTCGTGGCGCACCGCCATGCTGACGATAGGCGTGATCGACATTGTCGCGGCCGTGGCGTTCTTCGTGCTGCTGCCCGCTTCGCGCAATTTCGTGCGCCGCGCGAGCCTCAATCCCGCGCATCACATCGCGCTGTGGCGCAAGCATCTGGGCGCATCCACGCTGCCTGCGGTGTTCGCCACGGGTTGTCTCGCGATGGGCTTTTTCGTGACGATCTACAACTACGCGGGCTTTCGTCTGCTGCTGCCGCCGTTCAATCTGAGCGAGACGCAAACGGGCCTGATTTTCTGCGCTTATCTGTTCGGTATCGTCGCCGCGACGATGGCTGGCGCGCTCGCCGACCGCTGCGGTCGCGGGCCGATTCTGATCGGCGGCGTCGTGGTCGCGGCGCTGGGACTGGCGTTGACGCTCGCGCATGCGATCGTGCCGGTGGTGATCGGCATTATCGTGCTGACGGTGGGCTTCTTTACGACGCATTCGGTCGCGAGCGGCTGGGTGGGCCAGCTTGCTGATGGCGCGAAGGGGCACGCCACGTCGCTCTATCTGCTGGCCTATTACCTGGGGTCGAGCGTGCTGGGATCGTGGGGCGGCTGGTTCTGGCAGAACGGGCAGTGGCCTTCCGTGGTGGCGTTTTCCTTTGCGATGCTGGCGGCGTGTGGCGTGCTGGCGATGTTTATCGCAGGCAGACAGTCACGCGCGGCGGTGAAGCTGGCGAGCTAGAACATCGAAAAACAGCCGTAAAACAGCCGTAAAACGCAAAGCGCGCCGGGAAATCCAGCGCGCTTTTTTGCTTTCAACGGACCGATACTTCAAGCTTTCCACGCCGACCCGCGGATCACGCTGCAAAAATTTCCCGCGTGAAAATGCGGGTCCTTATCGGCGAGCACATCGGCTTTCACATTGCCGAACGTCGTTGCGGGCTTGTGGCGGATGCCGTCATAGAAGGCCTGAATGATGTCTTCCTTGAAATGCTCCGTGCGCGGGTGCGCGTGCACGACCGCCTCGCGTTCCGCATCGCTGTACTCGTGATACGTGAGGCCGAGCACATCCATCTCCACACCCGCCGTCACCAGCGCGACAACCGGATGCATATGCTGAGGAATCCCAGGCGTGGTGTGAAGGGCGATGGCGGTCCAGACCAGATCGACATCGTGCTGATCGATGCCGCGTGCGCGCAGGAAGTCGCGTGCGGCGTTGGCGCCATCGACTTCGAAACGCTCGTGTTCGCTGCTATGCGAATGCATCAGCCCGACATCGTGGAACATGGCGCCTGCGTAAAGCAGTTCGGGATCGAACTTCAGGCCGCGATGCAGCCCGGCCAGCGCGCCGAAATGATAGACGCGGCTCGAATGATTGAACAGCAAGGGCGATTCGGTATCGCGCACGAATTCGGTGATTTCTCGGGCGAGCTGGCTATCCGGAATGCGGGCAAGGCGCGGCACGGCGGTGGAGGAAAGATCGAGGCTCATGACAGGGCTCCTTTCGGGGTGGTGTGGAGTCCATTCTGGCCTGTGCTAGCATTGTCCGTAGTTGACTGACTACGCCGAATCCTGCCATTTGACGCGTGATTCGGCCATCCACACGCGAAGCACGCCGAAGCCGAGTTCAAACCCTCTCATTGATCTGACCCCATGCCGAAAATCATCGCCATTCTCGCGTTGCCGGGCGTGCAATTGCTCGATGTGAGCGGCCCGCTCGACGTCTTTGCGCAGGCCAATATCGAGGCGGGCCGCACGGTCTACGATCTGCGCGTGATTGCCTGTCGGCCGGGACCGATCCGCAGTTCATCGGGCGTGCGGCTGTTGCCGGACGAAGTCGCGGGCAAAACGCCGGAGCACGAGCAGGCGCGCATCGACACGCTGCTGGTGGCCGGTGCGCCCGATGCCGCCACCGCGCAACTCGCGCCGCGCGTGCGCGACTGGCTGCGCACGACCGCGGCGCGCGCGCGGCGTTTCGGCTCGGTCTGCACGGGCGCGTTCGCGCTGGCCGCGAGCGGCCTGCTCGACCGGCGCCGTCTGACGACGCACTGGGCGAGCGTGGAGGCGCTCGCGCAGGTTTGCCCGACCGTCTCGATCGAGGCCGATTCGCTCTACGTGCGCGATGGCAAACTGCGCACGGCCGCGGGCGTGACCGCGGGGCTCGATCTGGCGCTGGCGCTCGTCGAGGAAGATCTGGGGCGCGAGATCGCCATGCAGGTCGCGAGCCAACTGGTGATGTTTTTCAAGCGCCCCGGCGGACAGTTGCAATTCAGCCGCAAGGGCGAGACGCGCCCGGCGGGGCGCTCGGCGCTTCAGGAAGTGCAGCGCTGGGTGGCGGCGAATCCGGCGCTCGCGCATCGCGTGCCGGATCTGGCCGAACGCGTGGGCCTGAGTCCGCGCCATTTCGCCCGCCTGTTTCAGGCCGAGGTCGGACTCACGCCGGCCGCGTGGGTGGAAGCGGTGCGCGTCGACGCGGCGCGCGCGCTGCTCGAAACCGAGGCCGAAGCGCCCAAACGCGTGGCCGCGCGTTGCGGGTTCGCAAACGCGGACACCTTGCGGCGCGCATTCATCAAGCATGTTGGCGTGTCGCCGGCCGAGTATCGACGCCGCTTTGGCGGGCCGTCGGCGGAGCCCGTTCAGGCGTGAAAAAGAGCCCGGTATGCGGATTGCTTGATCTGGCCCAGCAATAGCCGATTCGTCTGGCATGAAAGCGTTGTTAGCGGGCAATTTTCAGGACAAGCATCGGCGATCCCGGCGATAATCTGAACCACGGATTGCCCGGTTGCGCAAGCGATGCAGAAAGCATGCGAACAGGTGCGCGAATGTTGCCGCATCGAACCTATCGACGGCAAAACCGCGCAAGAGTCCTGAAGGAATTCAGAACCCTTTCACGGAGTCAAAAACAATCGAGCGCCGCACGGGGCCGCCCTGAATGGGGGCATGCGGCAACCTTGTCCTACACGACGCGTCCATGTCGAAGCGGCCCGCAAGGGCGATTCGGGCGCGAAGGTTGCGCAGGGGACGATCTCACGAAGATCTGGCGCATCTGAGGTATCAGGCGCCGCAGACCAGCAGGCAGTGCCGGCGCGTCGACGCCACGCGCCGGGCGGTGAAAACAAGAATCCACGCGACACATTATGTATTCGATCTTGCCCGCGTTCGTATCCGCGTTGTTTCTCGGGTTCGGCGTGTACGTGCTCCTGACGGAAGGCGTGTCGCGCCTTTCGGTGCCGTTCGCCTTGATGTGCGCGACCACCTTCGTCTGGCAAGGCACCTGGGCATTCCTGTTCCAGACGCCCGATCCCGAACTGGCCGAAGTGCTCGTCAAGTTCGGCTATCTGTTCATCCTGTTTCTGCCCACGACGTATTACCACTTCAATATCGAAGTCAGCGCGCGGCGCAGCGAGCGGCCTTTTCTGATCGCCTCGTATGGCCTGAGTCTCGTGCTCGCGATGTTGCTGATCGTGAGCGACGAAGTCGTCTCCGGTTACGGCACATTTTTCTTCGGCCGATATCCGCATGCGGGCCTGCTGCATCCCGTCCACGTGGCGCAGACCGTGCTGCTCGCATTGCGCAGCGGCTGGGTGCTGTTTGTGGCGCGCGGCCAGACCCAGGCGCGCGACCGCCGCCGTCTGCTCGATCTGTGTCTGCTGAGCCTGGCCATTTACGGCGTGGCCGCGAGCGATTACGCCGTGAATTACGGCATCGCGTTCTATCCGGTGGGCGCGGTGTTCATCGCCGTGAGCCTGGGGATTCTGGCCGTCACTATCGTGCGTTACGGGCTGATGCGCCCGTATCTGATCGCGGCTACGGTCGCGCATGAAGTGGCCACGCCGCTTGCAGCCATCGGCATGCATGCCGAGGAAATCGGCAATGTGCTGCCCGAACTCATGCGCGGTTATCAGCTGGCCGTGCAGCATCAGCTCTGCGTCGATGGCCTCTATCCGGGGCAGACGGAGCGCATTACCTCGCTGGCCTCGTCGATACGGCGGCAGGTCGATAGCACCAGCACGGTGGTCGAGATGTCGCTGGCGTCGTTTACGCTCGACCGGCTCGACCGGCGCAGCTTCGAGGCGTATCCGATCCGCTCCTGCGTGAACGCGGCGCTCGAACGCTTTCCGTTCCGCCCGGGCGAGCGCGAACTGGTCACCGTCTTGCCGATCGATCCGCTGCTGAGCTTTTCGGGCTCGGATTCGCTGGTGGTGTTCGTGCTGTTCAACCTGCTCAAGAACGCGCTCTTTGCGATTCACGCGAGCGGCAAGGGCGCGGTGGAAATCGACACGGCCAGCGAAAACGGCTATTGCGTGCTGCGTTTCACCGACACCGGGCCGGGCATTCCCGCCGACGTGCTGCCGCGCATCTTCGAGCCGTTCTATTCGACCAAGTCGCATGGTAAGGGCGCGGGCATGGGCCTCGCGTTCTGCCGCCGCGTGGCCGACGCGCTGGGCGGGGCGATCGCGTGCGAATCGGTGCAGGGCGTGGCCACCACTTTTACGCTGTATCTGCCGGAGCCGGGCTCGTCCGCGGATCGTGCAATCCAGGACACGCCGGGGAAGCCCCGCCGATGGACGGCGGGGCAGGACTACGCGGGTTGAAGCGGCGCTGGCCTGATCCAGCGATGAATCGGTTTCAAGTCAACATTGCGTCAACTTCGAGTCAACATCGCGTCAACTTCGGGCCAATGCCGGGCTTCGTCCCAGGGTTCGCGTCTGGATCGTTTTGTGGACGATGCCCTTAACGGACGCTCGTCGGCAGCACGATTTCATATTCCTTGACGCGCTCGACGATCCCCGGCGGGAAGCGGCGAATCCGCTTGTCGGTACCGGCAAAGAGAATCTGCTGGTAGCCGAGCGAAACGGGGCGCCCGTCCACGCAAAAACGAAACACGAGATAAGCCGAGCATTGCCGCACCTGGAAGGTGTTCATGTAGCAATCGACGCGCTGGAACGGAAACGTCTCTTGCACATACTCCTGGTGCGCGCGCTTCGTGACGAAGACGCCGCCTGCCGCGAGCAGGTTGTTATGGATACATTCGTGGAACCAGCGTTCGCGGCAAATGCCCTGCCACTCGAAATAGCGGGCGAAATACGTGTTCATGAAGGCATTGGAGTCCTTGAGGTAAATATCGATGACATGATGGAACGTCTTGGGAGGCGTGGCGGCCATGATTTCGTCGGCAAAGCCGTTGGCGCCACGGGAGAGCACTGCGGGGATCGATTCACGAGCATTCATTGGATGAACTCCATATGAGTTGACCGCTGGCGGCGGTCGCGCATGCCTTCGAATGTCCGAAGACATGCCCCCAATTCTGTGCGTGTTACCTGGCCGCCAAAACCGCGTTTGCCACATGCCGGTGCATCCTGCGGCACCGTGCGTGCTCGCAAACGATTTCGCGCATAAGCCTGGGTTGCGCTGTCTGTGCGTTTGCCCGCAACACCCGTGGGTCAACGGTTGCCGAGCCTGGCCCGAGGCCGCATAATCTGGCAGCGATAGCGTTGCGATGCGTTGCGCGTGTTCTGCTGTGCGGGGCACTGATCAATGGTTTCGCGGGCTTCGCGAGCACCGAGGCATATACATGAGTTCGATCGTCAGGCAGCCGGTTTTTTACCCCGTATCCGTGGTCTTTCTCGACGACAGCGCGGATTTTCTTCACGCCCTGCGCGGGCTTTTCCCGCAGGCGCCCACGCATCACTTCTTCACCTCGCAGGACGAGGCGCGTGCGTTCATCGAATCGGCTGGCACGCGCGCCGCGCGCCAGAGCCCGATGTCGGGCGCGGCGTGGTCGGAGTTCGAGAAGAAGGGCGGCAATGCGCTAGGTCAGGACGCGATGGCGGACGCCACGCGCTTCGAAGACGTGGCCGCCATCGTGGTGGACTACGACATGCCGGGGCAGGACGGGCTGGAATTTCTCGCGTCGGTGAAAGACGCGAACTGCACGCGCATTCTGCTGACCGGCACCGCCGATGAATCGCACGCCGTCGACGCTTTCAACGCCGGGCTGATTCATTTTTACGTCAAGAAGTCGGACCCGCAGATGACGCGCAAGCTGGCGCAGGCGCTGGCCAACGCGCAGCAGAAGTTCTGCGCGCAGCACGGCCATATCGGCGTGCATGGCGTGGGCGCGGTCTATGCCGACCGCCGCACGAGCGAAGTGCTGCATACGCTGGCGCAGCGCGAGCGCATCGTCGAATACTACTGGCGGCCCGAGCAGAACGCGGTGCTGACCTTCGACGCGCAAGGCAACGCGGGCGTGTTCCTCGCGTGGGACGCGCACGACTGGGACGCGCAATGCGATGTGGTCACCGACGAAGGCGGTCCCGCCGCCTTGCGTGACGAAATGGAAGGGCGCCGCATCATGCCGGTGTTCTGGCCGAACGAGGCTTACCGGCCGGGCATGGCGCGCGTGGAGTTTGCCACGCCGCAGCCGGTGCCGGGCACCCAGGATGTCTATACGAGCTGGACGCGCATCGAAGGCGTCGAACTGGCGCCGGGCCTCGTGACCTATGCGCAGTGGTTGCGGCAGCAACGAGGCTGATCGAAACGATGAAGGGCGCACCACGGTGCGCCCTTTTCGTTGGTGCTTTAACGCATTGGTGCGTTAGAACGTTTCCCAGTCCTGGTCGTTGCCTGCCGTAGCGAGTACCGGCGAGGGCGCTGGCGCCGGTGCGGTTGCCTTCGGCATGGGTTTGCTCGCGGGCTTCAGCGTGGATTTGCGTGCTGGCGCAGACGCGCGTTGCGCGGCTTTCACGGGCGCAGGTTTCATCGGCTGGGTCTTGCGCGATGTATCCGCTGCTTGCACGACCGACTGCAACGTCGATTGTGCGCCGATCCTGAACACCGCCACCACATCGCGCAGGCCACTCGACTGCACAGCCATCGACTGCGCCGCCGCCGAAGCTTCTTCCACGAGCGCCGCGTTCTGCTGCGTCACCTCATCCATCTGCGCGACGGCGCGATTGACCTGCTCGATGCCCGTGTGCTGCTCTTCGGACGCTGCGGCGATCTCACCCATCAGATCGGCGACGCGGCGCGCGGACTGCACGACTTCGTCGATCGTCGCGCCTGCTTCGTCGACGAGCTTCGAGCCTTCCGCCACCTGCACCACCGACTGCCCGATCAGATCCTTGATCTCCTTCGCGGCGCTCGCGCTACGCTGCGCGAGCGTGCGCACTTCGCCGGCCACGACCGCGAATCCACGGCCCTGTTCGCCTGCGCGCGCGGCTTCGACGGCAGCATTCAGCGCGAGAATATTGGTCTGAAAGGCAATTCCGTCGATCACGCCGATGATCTGCTCGACGCGCTGCGACGTATCGGCGATGCCGTGCATCGTGGTCACGACGCGGCGCACGACTTCGCCGCCGCGCGCCGCCACATCCGACGCATTGACGGCCAGCGTATTGCCCTGGCGCGCGTTATCCGTGTTGTGCTTCACGGCGGCCGTGAACTGCTCCATGCTCGCAGCGGTTTCTTCGAGCGAGGCGGCCTGTTCTTCGGTACGCGAGGACAGATCCTGATTGCCCGCCGCGATCTGCTGCGCGCCCGTCGTGATCGATTCGGCCGACGTCTGGATGCGCTGCACCGTGTCCACGAGCTGGCGCTGCATCTGGCTCATGGCGTGCAGCAGGCTGCGATCGTCGCCGGGCGAGAGCTGGACCTGCGCCGTGAGATCGCCAGCGGCGATGCGCTCGCAGATATCGGCGGCATAGTCGGGCTCGCCGCCCAGACTCGCGCGGATACTGCGGATCAGCCAGAACATGCCGAGCGTGAGCGCCACGCCAATCAGCGCGACCAGCGACAGACTGCGGATCAAGGCGCCATAGAAGGCATCGTCGATATCGTCTACATAGACGCCGGTGAAGACATGCCAGTCCCAGCCGGGCACGACATCGGCGTAGGTGATCTTTTCCACCGGGCTGCTGTGGCCGGGCTTGGGCCACACGTAGCTGCTGACATGATTGCCGCCCGCCGACGAGCTTTTCACGATCTCCAGCGCGACATGCGTGCCGTTGGAATCGACCATATCGGCCTGGCTCTTGCCTTCGAGTTCGGGCTTGGGCGGCACCAGCACGGCCGTGGCCGCGCTGTCGTAAATGCCGAAGTAGCCGCTTTGATCGGCGCCGTAGCGCAGGCCGCGCAACGCGGCGATGGCCTGACGCTTCGCATCGTCGACGGGCAGATGACCTTGCGATGCTTCCTTCTGATAAAAGCCGATGACGCCGAGCGCGGTTTGCGTCTCCTGCGCGAGCGAGCCCTTGCGGTCTTCGAGCATGCCCACGCGCGTCATGACCGCATTGGCCACGACCAGCACCACGAGGGCAATCCACAGCAGCGCGACGATGCTCCACGCTTTTTGATTCAACGACAGTCGCTTCACGTTCTCCGTTTCCTCCAGGCCCGGCTGCCGTTTGCGGCAAGCCCTGTTTCATGGCGCAAGGCGGTGAGACCCACCTTTCCCGCCATGTTTATCGGCGCGCTGGACGACGATCTGAAGCCAGGGAATGCCCGGCGAACGAGCTTTTTGATTGGGCTGGAGAATGCGTTATTCGTCAGAGGATTGTGTAAGCCGATTGATATGCGCAATGGCTGAAAGTTGCGCGTGCAACGAAATCGCCAAAGGTGGCGTTAGCGCTTGAATGTGCCTGCCGCCAGGCCACTGACAATGTGCGCGGCAATGGCATCGGGCGTTGCGGATTCATCGCTGATCGCGTGATTTGCCGCTTCGCCTGCAAAAAGCGTGTAGAAGCCACGCAGCGTTTCGTAATCGCCGATCTTGCCCGCATCGCGTCGGGATGCCCGCAGCGCGCAGGTTTCGATCCCCGGACGCAGCAACACATAATGCAAGGGGATGTCCTTGACGATGGTGCGCAGCGTGTCGAGCATCGCGGGCGGGATCGAGAAGTCCAAAACCACCTGAAAGTCGGAGCGCGCGAACGGCAGGCAGGCCGCGGTCATCGAACGGATGATCGTGCGGAAGTTGTCGTGGCGCTCGCGTGCGTCGGGTTTGACGATGAACTTCCAGAAGCGGTCGCCTTCGATGCAGGCCACGGGTTGCGGCAGGAGCGGGATCAGCGCTTTGGTGACCGCTGTCTTGCCGCTGCCGGGCGGCCCGCTAATCACAATGATCCGACCAGTGTGAATCGGCTGACCGTTCTGATCCAGTCGGCCCGTGGAGGGTGTCGTTGGCATAGGGGCCTCGCGAGGCAGGGCGGCGCGGTGTGCGCAAGCCTTCCCAGTATAGGGCGCTCGCGTTGCCGGCCTGCGCTCAGGCGTCCACGTTGCCCAGCCCGGACGTCTCGATCTCCTCGATCAGCGCCCTGAGCACACTGTCGATCGCCGACGACAGGCGCCGGTCGCGCATCGTCGTCACGTAGAGGCTGCGCTGGCGTAACTCGGGTTCGTCGATGGGACGCGCGACGAGCGCGAGTTCATCGGCGCGATGGCTGAGGCCCGCGAGCGAAAGCTTGCTACCCAGCGTGATCGCGCCCGCGAGCGCGGCGAAGGCATGCAGCGCGCTGGAGTTGTTGCTCGTGAGAATCGCGTTCAGTTCGATACCCTGACGCGCGCAGCAGGCGTCGATCAACTGGCGCGCCGTGTTGCCGCGTTCGAGCAGCGCCACGGGATACGCCGCGAGATCGGCGAGCGTGAGCGTGTCCTGCTGTGCGAGCGGATGCGCGGGATCGAGCAGCGCGCACACGCCCGCCTGCGCGCTGTATTCCACGCTCACCTTCGCGGGATCGCCGCCCGAGAACGACACGCCCAGATCGACTTCGCCCGATGCCACCCAATGCTCGACCTGCGCGGGCGCGCCCGAACGCAGCATGAAATGCACATGCGGCACGGCGGCGTGATGGCGCGCGAGCACGCCGGGCAGAAACGAGCGCGTAAAACCCTCGGTGCAGCCGATGCGCACGATGCCGCGCCCCAGCGCCTTGCTGGCGGCGATTTCGGCGAGCACCGCATCGCCTTCGAGCAGCGCGCGGCGCGCGTGGGCGGCAAGGCGCTCGCCCGATTCGGTCAGCACCATGCCGCGCGGCATGCGCTCGAACAGCGGCGTGCCCACGTCCTCCTCCAGTTTGGCGATCTGCCGGCTGATGGCCGAAACGGCCACGTGCAGCGTCTGCGAAGCGGCCGCGAGCGAGCCGGTGCGCGCCACTTCGATGAAGTAGCGCAGGGCGATGCCGTGCAGCATGGTCTAGGGGTCTCCTGAATCTGCGTTGCCGTTTTGGCAATGCTATCCGCAAAATTTGAAATTGTTGCGAATTTTTGGCGTTCATAGACTGGGTTTAACTTCCTCATCCGCAAGACCCAGGAGACCCCGTGAGCGTGCTTGAGACCCTTGAGACCCGAGAAATCGCCGAGCAACCCCTTGCCACGCGCCAGCAGGCCATTGCCGCCGCGCTTGAGCACTTCGATTCGGGCGCATTCCTGCAAGCGCTCGAACGCCGCGTGGCGGTGCGCTCGGAGAGCCAGAACCCGGCGCAGGCCGAGGCGCTGGCCGCCTATCTGAGCGACGAAATCGCGCCCGAACTGGCGGCGCTTGGCTTCACGAGCCGGTTGGCTGCCAACCCGGTCAACGCGCGCGCGCCGTTTCTGATCGCCGAGCGTATCGAAGATCCCGCGCTGCCGACCGTGCTGACCTACGGCCACGGCGACGTGGTGCGCGGTTACGACGAACAATGGCGCGATGGCCTGAAGCCGTGGGAAATCCGCGTGGAAGGCGACCGCTGGTACGGACGCGGCACCGCCGACAACAAAGGCCAGCATTCGGTGAACTTCGCGGCGCTGGCGGCGGTGCTGGCCACGCGCGGCGGCCGGCTGGGCTACAACGTGAAGGTGATCTTCGAGACTGGCGAGGAAATCGGCTCGCCGGGTCTGAACGAAGTCTGCGCCGCCGAGCGCGACGCGCTGGCCGCCGATGTCTTTATCGCCTCGGACGGCCCGCGTGTGAGCGCGGAGCGCCCGACGCTGTTTCTCGGCTCGCGCGGCGGCGTGACATTTGAGTTGCGCGTCGATCTGCGCGACGGCGCGCATCACTCGGGCAACTGGGGTGGTGCGCTGCGCAATCCGGCCATCGTGCTCTCGCATGCCATCGCCAGTCTCGTGGACCGGCACGGCGCGATTGCCGTGGAAGGCCTGCGTCCGCCGCCGATTCCCGCGAGCGTGCGCGCCGCGCTCGCCGACATCGAACTGGGCGGCGACGAAAACGCGCCCGCCGTCGATGCCGATTGGGGCGAGCCGGGCCTCACGCCCACGGAACGTGTGATCGGCTGGAATACGCTCGAAGTGCTGGCCTTCAAGGCCGGCAATCCCGACGCGCCCGTCAACGCGATCCCGCCGCGCGCCCATGCGGTGTGCCAGTTGCGCTTCGTGGTGGGCACCGATTATCAGCGCGTGGGCGAGCATCTGCAGGCGCATTTTGCGCGGCTAGGCTTTAGCGAAGTCGAGGCGCGGGTCACGCAGACCGCCGCCGCCACGCGCCTCGACCCGGACGACGCGTGGGTGCGCTGGGCGCTCGAATCGCTGCGCGCGAGCACGGACAAAAAGCCCGCGCTGCTGCCGAATCTGGGCGGCACGGTGCCCAACGACGTGTTCGCCGAAACGCTTGGCCTGCCCACGCTGTGGGTGCCGCATTCGTATCCGGCCTGCGCGCAGCACGCGCCCAACGAGCATCTGCTGGGCAGCGTCGCGCGCGAGGCGCTCGCCGTGATGGCGGGCCTCTGGTACGACCTGGGCGACGATGCCGCGCGCATGGCCACCCTCGCCACCCGTAGTTAGTCGAGCACGCAGACGAGGAAGACCATCATGACCACGGCATCCACGCACGCCGGTAAAAAGCGGCCCAGCCTGACGCAGATCGTTGTCGCGACATCGGCGGGCAATGCGCTCGAATGGTTCGACATCGCGATTTACGGCTTTTTTGCGGTGTTTATCGGCAAGCACTTCTTTCCGGCGGCCAGCGAGACGGCTTCGCTGCTGCTGACCTTCGGCGCGTTCGGCGCTTCGTATCTGGTGCGTCCGCTGGGCGGCATGGTGCTGGGCGCCTACGCCGACCGGCGCGGGCGCAAGGCCGCGCTGATGCTGTCCGTGAGCCTGATGATGGTGGGCACGGCGATCATCGCGCTGGTGCCGGACTATGCCGCGATCGGCATGGCCGCGCCGCTTGCGGTGCTGGCGGCGCGCCTGATCCAGGGCTTTTCGGCGGGCGGCGAGTTTGGCGCATCGACGGCGATGCTGATCGAACACGCCCCGCACCGGCGCGGCTTTATCGCCAGCTGGCAGTTCGCCACGCAAGGACTGGCGACGCTGCTGGCGGCCTCGTTCGGCTATGGTCTGGCCAAGGCGATGGCGCCCGCCGATCTGGCCGCGTGGGGCTGGCGGCTGCCGTTCTTCTTCGGTCTGTTGATCGGCCCGGTGGGGCTTTATCTGCGCCGCTTTATCGAAGATGCCGAAGACTTCACGCAGGCGGCGCGCACCGAATCGCCCGTGCGCGAAGTGTTCGCAAAGCAGAAGCGGCTCGTGCTCACCTCGATCGGATTGCTGACGGTTTCGACGGCCGTGAATTATCTGCTGCAATACGTGCCGACGTTCGCGATCCGCGATCTGCATCTGGGCGCGGCCACGGGCTTCGCGGCCACCATGGTGGGCGGCGTGATACTCACGGTGGTCACGCCTTTTGCGGGACATCTTTCGGACCGCATCGGCCGACGTCGCCAGATGACCTGGGTGGCCCTGCTGTTCGCGATCACCGCTTACCCGGGCTTCGCATGGGCGACGTCGCAAGGCGGCGCGATGCCGCTCTTCGTGCTGATCGCCTGGCTCGCGCTGCTCAAGTCGATCTACTTTGGCGCTTTGCCTGCGTTGATGGCCGAGATCTTTCCGGCCGCCACGCGCGCGACGGGCATGGCGATTGGCTATAACGTCGGCGTGACGGTGTTCGGCGGTTTTACGCCCGCCATCGTCACCTGGCTGCTGGGCGCGACCGGCGATAACAGCGCGCCGAGCTACTACCTGATCCTCACGGCCACGATCAGCCTTGCGGCGCTCGCGTGGGTGAGCCGCGTGTCGGTCGAACCGCTGGCGCGCCGCGCCGCTGCATAAAGCGGGCGCGGACTTCACGATGTAACCGTCGGTGTGATAGTTTGTCTGACGTTAAGGCGCGGTTAGCGCGGCGCGGCGGGCGGATCGACCTCCGCTCGCGCGCGGCAACCGTCGCCGGGAGATAGACGCATGCAGACCACCGAACTCACCGACTGGAACCAGTTCATGGAGCTGACGACCCAGCTCGACGGCTGGGCGTTTCGTGGGCAGCAGAATGCCCAATGGCGGCTCGAAAGCTCGCTCTCGCGTTATATGCGCGACTACGTGGACGACCACAGCGAATGGCGCGTGCGCGAAGAGCGCGCGATCCGCGTATTCCGCCGCAAGGCGCACAACTTTCTCGCGCGTCCCGACATCCTCGCCGACGATCTGCGCTGCCTCGCGCTAATGCAGCACCACGGCGCGCCCACGCGTTTGCTCGACTTCACGAAAAGTCCCTTCGTTGCAGCCTTTTTTGCGCTCGAACGCGCGACCGGCGACGCCGCCGTCTATGCGCTCAATACGCCTGCGCTGTGGAATAATCGCGCGCGTCCGAAGAGCGATCCGGCGCTCACGCGCGATGTGATCGATCCGCGTGCGCCTGGGCATTTCGAGCGCTATTTCTTCTGCAATACGAACGAAATTATCTGGTCGGGCGAGCCTTCGGAAATGGACGACCGGCTGGTCGCGCAGTCGGGCACTTTTGTCGTGCCGGGCGTGATCGACCGGCCGTTGCAGGCGATTCTCGACGGGTACGAAACCAACGAAGAACTGCTGCATCAGATCGTGCTGCCCGCGCGCATCCGCATGGATGCAATGAAGTGGCTTTACCGGATGAACATCACGAATGCGTCGCTGTTTCCGGGGCTGGACGGCCTTGCGCGCTCGATCGCGGTGGAACTGGAAATCGTCTGGTCGGGGATGATGCAGTCGAAGTGAAAGGCGGGCACGCGCCGGTGCCCATCAAGCGACGTATCATGCCGCGCGCGTCCCATCGGCAAGCAAGCGCGACACCGGCGCCAGCAACGTGCGCAAGGCCTGCAGCGAAACGGGCCGCGAAAACCAGAACCCTTGCGCCTCGTCGCAACCCAGCTCGCGCAGACGCTGGGCCTGTTCGGCCGTTTCGATACCTTCTGCCGTCACCTTGAGTTCCAGCGCGTGCGCCATCTGGATGATCGCGCCCACCAGCGCATCGCTGCGCGGGTCCGTGGCCATCTTCGTCACGAACGAGCGGTCGATCTTGAGCCGGTTGAGCGGCAGACTCGCGAGCCAGCCAAGGTTCGAATAACCGGTGCCGAAATCGTCCACGGCCACCTCGATGCCCAGCGCGCGCACTGCACGCAGCGTCTGCACGGTGCGCCCGGCATCGGCGAGCAGCATGCTTTCGGTGATCTCGATTTCGAGCTGGTCGGGCGCGAGCGCGGCGCGCTCCAGCGCCGCCTCGACCTGCGCGGTGAAGCGCGGATTGACGAACTGCTGCGGCGACACGTTGACCGCCACCTTCGGCAAGATGCGTGCGAGGCGCTGCAACTGACCGGTTTCGCGACACGCTGTCGACATCGCCCAGGCGCCGATCGTGTCGATCAGCGAAGCCTCTTCGGCGATGGGGATGAATTCGGCGGGGCTCACGAGCCCGTGAACGGGATGACGCCAGCGCAGCAGCGCCTCGGATTGCATGATGACGCCGGTTTGCAGCGAAACGCGCGGCTGATACATCAGGAAAAGCTCGCGCGCGTCGAGTGCATGACGCAGCGCGCTTTCGAGTTCGAATTGTCGCGTGGCGCGCTGCTCCTGCGCGCGCGCGAAGCGGCGCACCTGGGCGCGCCCGCTGCGGCGCGCCTCGGACACGGCGACGCTGGCGCGGCGCACGAGCGTGGCGGCATCGTCGCCATCGGCGGGATGACGCGCGGTGCCGATGCTCATGCTCGCCGCCGCGCTGCGCCGTCCCGGCGCGCGTTCGGCCGGCTCGGGCCGGACGGATTCGTCGCCTTGCGCGAAGGCGTCGATCAGCGCCTGCGCGACCTGGCCGGCTTCGTCGCCGCGGCCCGGCAAGGCCATGGCGAACTGATCGCCGCCGATGAAACCCATCGGACTGTCGCCGCAGTGCGCCTGCGCGAGCCGGCGCAGCCGCGCGCCCGCGTATTCGAGCGCGAGATCTGCGCCTTCGGGGCCGAGCGCTTCGCGCGTTTTCTGCAGATCGTCGATTTCGATGACGAGCACCGTGAGCGGCTCGCCGCTGCGGCGGCTGCGCGCGAGCAGCAGATCGAGACGTTCGAGAAATAGCTCGCGATTGGGCAGACGCGTGGCGCTGTCGTGATTGGAGACGTACCAGAGCCGCGCCTCATTTTGCGCGTGTCGCGAGGTGTCCACGGCGATGCCGATGTAGTGGCCGGCGTAACGCTCTTCCAGCGCGCCCGTGAGCGGCGCCATCGCCAGCGACACCGGCACGCGCGTGCCGTTGCGGCGCACATAGGACCACTCGCCGCGAAACTGCGCGAGCGCGCCCGCGCTGGTGGCGGGCACGGGCCCGACACGGCGGATCAGTTCGGCGGGGTCGTGCAGCGCGAGGAATTTGCGCTGGCCGATCAGATCCTGCTCGCTGTAACCGGTCAACTGCTCATAGGCCGCGTTGACGCGCGCGAACACGCCATCGGGCCGGCACAGGAAGGCGCCAAACGGCGCGGCGAGAAAGGCCGATTCATAGACGCTGGGCGTGCTCATCGAAGTCCTGTGCGCGTGGCATGGCGAACCCGCGCGCCGCCGGGCGTAGCGGTGCGTGTCGCCTTGTCGTTATGGAAATCGACGAAGCAGGAGGCGTGCCATATCGGATGCGCGCGCAACGGTCTGGACGGCGCGGTGAGGTGCGGGTGGTTACGTAACGTGTGCGATGCGGGGTGAATGGGTGTTACGTAACGGTATCGCGCCGTGATACCGGATGCGCGGATGGGCGCTTGCAGCGCTCGAAAAGCGGCCGATACGGCTCGTCACGTTCACCCGACCCATACAGACTGAAGCTCTAAAAAACATCGAGTTCGATATCGGCGTGTATGGTCGCCAGATACTCGAATACCGGTGCCAGGATTTCCAGTCCCCGATCGGGCGCGCAGTGATAGATCAGCCGAATCCGATCCGCGTGCCGACCGGACTAGCCCGGCCGGACCGGCGTTTAATATGTGACTCCCAAGGCGGTTTACGGAGACTGTTCAAACCGCCGAAATATATAGAATTCCTGATGCGTACATTCGGTTTATGCGAGGTGATGGCAATCTATCTGATCTTCAGACTCTCTCCAACCTACCTCGATACCTACGATTCCGAATCGCTATGCGAATTCGTGGTGCTGATCGCGACAGGCACATCGATCCAGCTACTGATCCTGCTGCTGGA
Organism: Paraburkholderia sp. J69-1; assembly: GCF_905220255.1. NCBI lineage: Bacteria > Pseudomonadati > Pseudomonadota > Betaproteobacteria > Burkholderiales > Burkholderiaceae > Paraburkholderia > Paraburkholderia sp. J69-1. Next base: position 112,526 of record NZ_CAJMZG010000020.1, read on the forward strand.
CGAACTCTGGCTCTTTCATGGCGTGTCCAGCATCAACCGCCGTCCCGCATACTTTTCCCTGGGCCTGCACGGCGGCATCAGCATTTCCGGTCTGATTGCCGCCTGGCATTACATCGCGGTATAGGCGCAAGGTTAAACGGCCGCCTCGGGTCGCAGCAGATTCAATCCGGTTGCCAGTCGCGTGGCCTTGAATTCCGTCACGGTATGAACAGCCACGCCTTGCTGCACGAACGGATCGGCAGCGAGGATCGCGTCCAGGCGCTCGCGCTCCATGTTCGATACGACGATCACGCCGCCGTCGCGCGGCACCTTCGGGCCGGCCGCAACAAAGTGGCCGGCGGCAAACTGCGCGTCGAGGTACGCGCGATGCGCGGGCAACACATCGTCGATACGATCGAGCGATGCGGTGTAAGTCAGCGAAACGATATACATGCGAATTCCAGAAAAATAGACCGTCGACGATTGTAGTGGCGTGCGCTCAGCGGGCGGTTGCAGCCGCCGCGGCCTGAAGCGCCGCATGCTGCAGCAGCATGATGGTTTTTCCATCGACGATCTCGCCGCGCCCGATCGCCGCCAGCGCTTCGGTCAAAGGCATTTCGATCACTTCGAGATCTTCGCCTTCTTCGGCGATGCCGCCGCCGCGACCCACGCGCGTGGAGTCGTCGTACTCGCCCATGTAGAAGTAGAGCTTTTCCGTGACCGAACCGGGGCTCATGAAGGCCTCGAACACCTTGCGCAGATTGCGCACGCGATAGCCCGTTTCCTCTTCGACTTCGGCGCGGATGCGCTCTTCCGGCGAGGCCTGATCGAGCAAACCGGCCGCCGCTTCGATCAGCATGCCGTCGTGGCCGTTGACGAAGGCGGGCATGCGGAACTGGCGCGTCAGCACCACATGGCCGGTCGCGGGATTGTGCAGCAGGATGGTCGCGCCATTGCCGCGGTCATAGGTTTCGCGGCTCTGGCGTTGCCAGCTGCCGTCGCGGCGCAGGAAGTCGAAGGTGACTTTGCGCAGCACATACCAGTTGTCCGAAAGCACGGTGGTATCGACGATGCGGATGCGGTCCTGGGTGGTCGTCACGAGAAGCTCCAGTCTGGATCAAAGGGGCGATGCAAGCGGAAGTTCGACATTCCTGCCTGCCGATGGTAACGTGCAATCTCGTGCAGTTTCAAGAAAATTCGTGCAAACCCGATTTCACTCGGTCCGACGATGCTCACCAGCCAAAGAAAAAAAGCGATTCTCGACGCCCTCGAACGTGACGGTCAGGTGCTGGCCGGCGAGCTGAGCGTGGCGTTCGGTGTGTCCGAGGACACCGTGCGGCGCGACTTGCGCGAACTGGCGGCGGAAGGGCGTCTGCAGCGCGTGCATGGCGGCGCGCTGCCTGCTTCGCCCGCTATTGCGCCGCTGGCCGAGCGCGAAGATATGGATGTGGCCGCCAAACAGCGCGTGGCGCGCAAGGCGGCTGCCATGATTGCGCCAGGCCAGGTTGTGATCGTCGATGGCGGGACGACTTCCGCGCTGCTGGTGCAGTCGCTCGCCCCAGATCTCGTTGCGACCATCGTCACGCATAGCCCAGGCATCGCAGTGGCGCTGGCCGCGCATCCCAGCGTCGAAGTCGTGCTGATCGGCGGGCGGCTGTACAAGCATTCGGTGGTGAGCGTTGGCGCGGCGGCCATCGAGGCCATGTCGCACATTCACGCCGATCTCTACTTCATGGGCGTGACCGGCGTGCATGCCAAGGCCGGCCTGAGCACGGGAGATTATGAGGAAGCCTATGTGAAACGCGCGCTGGCGGCGCGTGCGGCTGAAACGGTGGTACTGGCGAGCGCGTCGAAGCTCAACGCGGCTTCGCAATACTGCATCGGCGGACTGGATCTCGCGCAGACATTGATCGTCGATGCGGCGGCGGGCACGAAGCTCACGCGTCCGCTGGAAGAAGCGGGGCTCACGGTCGTGAAGGCCTGAGCGGATGGATTCAGGGCTGCGCAATCGTGAACCGCAATCTGCGCGGCCCGGCGCTAGTCCGCAACCGGCATGGGCATGTTCGCGACATCGACTTTCACACGCGACAGAAGCCGGTCGGCGTCCTTGCTCTTGAGGCGCAGCGCGCCAGCGGCGACCGCTTTCGCTCGTACGGCGGGGCGAACCCAGTAAAACGGCGCGCCGTGCGGCGTGAAGGTGCCGTCGGCCGTGCGTGCGGGAATCCAGGAAGCCGGGTCCAGTCCGATTTGCGTCGCCATGGCGAACAGGGCGTCGGGCGTCGGATCGTCTGAAAACAGGCGGCAATGTTGGGCTTGCGGCCCCCGAACGCTCCAGGCGCCGCTTTTCAGTTCGTCTACGTAGATCATGAGGGTGGGCTAAGGAAATACAGGTTGGGGGAGCGCAGGATGTGCGCCGCCCACGATTACGAAAATGCGAAGCCGGCGATCACACGATCACGGATCGCGTTGCCAGACGAGAGCCTAGCCGCATGCGTCTCGTGTGGCGATGATGGAACCGTGAAAGTAATTTCATCGCGAGGACGGTCGCTGAACTGACTCCACGAAGCTGGACTGTTGAACGCCAAGCGCCCAAGGGCTGGGTCCGGTATTGCACGGAACTCAGCCCTTTGCTTTTTTGGGGTGACGCAAAGAGATCACCGTTGCGCGCGAGTCAGGGAAACTCCTGGTGCAGGAGTTGATGACTAATAATATTATTAATTTTACCGTATCGCTGCTCTTGTTTCATCGCTTCCGTTTCCCAGTAATTGGATCGCAGTGCATAGATGGCAGCATCGCTATGCCCGATAAATTAATAATAATTTTCGACCTTTTATAAATACGGGTGATTTCAGGAGATACAGGTGCGCAACTTATTCGTGCTTTCGGCAAGCGCGGTGATTCTGGCCGCGTGCGGCGGCAACAGCGATTCACCCACCCCCACAGCGGTAGCGGACGCGCAGACGTCCGCCGCGAATTCAGCATCGGCGAGCGTGCAAAACGAATTCCGGCTGGCGGGCTCCACGCCGCTCGGCATGCGAACCACCACGCCAGCCGTCGTCATCAGCGATCCGGACAAGAATCTTTCGCCGTACACGCCACCCGCGCCACCCGCAGCGCTCACCAGCACCACGCTCAGTTTCGGCGACTTCACGAGCTATCTCGCGGCGGGCTCGACGCAAGGCTGGGTGCCCGGCGCGACGCCATCGAGCATCGCGATTCCGGCGCCCACCACCAACGGCACGGGCGCGGGCGACAAGGCCGTCGCGCTTGGCAGCATGTATGCGACAGCTTCCTACGAGGCGGACGTCACGGTCGGCAATCCAGTCGGCACGGGACCGGCCAACGCCGGCTTCATCGTACGCACGACCAATCCGACGGCGGGCGGCCCGGATAGCCTGACGGGCTATTTCATCGGCCTCGACACGGGCTCGCACACGCTGGTCGTCGGCCGCGAGAACAACAACTGGACGCAGTTCATCCAGTACCCGAACAGCGCGATCGTCGGCGGCAGCACGCACCATCTGAAGGTCACGACGAGCGGCACGGCCATCACCGTCGATCTCGACCAGCAACGCGTGATCAGCGCGAACGATGCGACCAACGCGCTGCCCGCCGCGTTCGCGAGCGGCAGCTTCGGCGTGCGGCGCTTCGGCGTCGGCGCGACGTTCAGCAACATCACTATCAAGACCTATCCGGCCGTGAAGTCGCCGACTTTCGATTTCTCGAAAGTGGTCGGCATGGTCTATACGCCGTCGTCGGCCGTCAATGCAATCGACTTCTGGGAGAACTACGATCCCGCCGTCGTCAATCGTGAACTGACGTACGCGCAGACCTATGGCGTCAACACGATCGCCGTCTATCTGCACTACCTCGTGTGGGCCAACGACCGCGTCGCGTTCCTGAGCAAGTTCGAGAACCTGCTGGAGATTGCTTCGCGGCACGGCATCAAGGTGTCGCCGATCTTCTACGACGACTGCTGGAACCCGACACCGCAATACGGACCGCAACCGGCTCCCGTCTGGGGCGTGCACAACAGCCAGTGGGTGCAGTCGCCGGGCACGCCGGTCGAACAGGCGTACTTCCAGCCGACGGCATCGAACGCGTCGGTGACCTACAAGGCGAGCCTCGCGAACTACATCACCGATTTCGTCGCGCCGCATCGCAACGACTCGCGCATCATCTTCTGGGAGCCGATGAACGAGCCGGGTTGCAGCGGCAACGGTTCGCTGCAGCAAACGCGTGCGGTGCTGATGAACGATGCGCGTATCGCGATCCTGAATGCGGGCGCCACGCAGCCGATCAATTCGCCGCAGGTGCAGGAGGATGAGGGCACGTACTTCTCCGACTTCTACGCGTTCCATCCGTATGGCAATCCGTACACGGGCCCGGTCAACGGCAGCTATGTGAGTGCGCTGAACTCGGAGACGCTACAGCGCGGCTTCACGGGCACGGCGGGGCAGACGATGCCGGGCATCGTGTCGAACTACGGCGGCAGCACGGGCTTCATCGTCTGGGAACTGATGATCGGGCGCACCAACACGCGCTTCCACTGGGGCCAGACGCCGACCGCACCCGCGACCGTCGAACCGGCGACGCCGTTTCAGGGCACGCTCTACCCCGATGGTCACCCGTGGCAGACGTCGGAAGTTCAGGCGCTGACGGGCGGATTCGACGTGAAGCTGCCGGTGCTCAACGTCGCGTACTACAACGATCCGAGTTTCAGCAGCGCGCCGGTGAAGACGTCGGTCACGCCGCTCGTCGATTTCGACCTGAACACGGAGCGCGGCACCGACTCGCCGGATGCCTCGGCGGGCGTCAATGCGACGAACTACGGTATTCGCTGGACGGGGGCGATCGAGGCGTCGCAGTCAGGCCTTTACACGTTCTCGATCGACAGCGACAACATCGCCCGGTTGTGGATCAACAGCGTCGAAGTCATCAACAAGAAGACGTCGACACGCTCGACGACAAGCGGCGTCGTATTGCTGAATGCCCGGCAGCCGACGTCGATCAAGGTCGAATATGTGCACGGAACGGGGCCGGCAAACATGCATCTGTCCTGGTGGAATCCGCTGGCGCAAAGTCCTGCTGCTGTGCGGATCGTGCCGTCGGATCCGCTCGTGACGACGAACTGAGTTTGATTCAGTCATGCTAATGAAACCGGCGTTGCAGCAGCGGCGCCGGTTTTTTCTTATCGTCTGGCATTGGGGACATTGCGCTGTTGGAGTGCGCGGGTTGCCACCTACTTTTGCCAACTGCGCGCGGCGATGCCGAAAAAGACGGTTCGCATTTTCTAAAGCGGTGCTCCGTTTTGAAAAGCCTTTAAAGAGGTGGCGCTGTGAGGGCGGTGATGATCGACATGTATGTCGTCATCGGAAAATAGGGCCGTAGCGATTGCAAAAAAGAAGGCTTGGGTGCGAAAAAATTGACCTAAAGATCAATTGGTCTAAAATTCGGGTTGAACAAATGTATGGAGGTCCCTATGAGCGTCGAACTCGATGCAGGGGCAGTACTTGGCCGGATTTTCGAGGAAGCGAAGGCCAAGGGACTGTCGCAGCGCGATCTGGCTGACCAGTCGGGGCTGACCGCCGAGGGGCTCTCGCGGTTGAAGAAGCGCGGCAAGGGCCGGCTTGACACCGTCGAGCGGCTCGCGAGCCTCGTTGGCATGCGACTGGAGCTTGTGCCGGTCGGTCAGCCGTCGGAGCGCCCCAACCAGCGGATCAAGCGCCCGCCAGCGTCCGCGGCGAGCTTTCGCGAACGTCACCCGGAACTTGTCTGGTCCAACAGCCGCGCTTCAAATGAAGTGTTTATTCAGCGCGCGTTGCTCGACCCGCGCTTCGATGTGATTCTCGATGCAGCCACCGAATTTGGCCCGTCCATAGTCGAGCGGCAATGGCGTGAGCTTGTTGACGCGGGATCGATCGAGGCCCGCCGCGCCGCGCCCACTACCGAGCGAATTTTGAGGCACATCCGTGATGGATACGAGCAAGCTACGCGACGACACGCGTGAAGTCTGGGAGGTCGTGCGCGACAGTCCGCTTCTCGCCGGCTTTGTGCTTATCGGCGGCACGGCCCTGACCCTTCGGATCGGGCACCGCATCAGCGAAGACCTCGATTTTGCCTATTTCGGTGGCGCGAGACTCCCTCGGCGGCGCATCGAGGCGCTCGCGGCTGAGGTGAAAACGCACGGCATCACCATGCGGTTGAACCAGAGTCCGCTGGCGCTGGAGGAGTTCCTCGAGTCCGGCCTTGATCTGGCCGATTACCAGATGAACTATGTAGCGATCGACACCGTCAAGGTGACTTTCGTGCGTCTCGATGAGTTGCCGAACCGGGTCTTCGAAAGTAATCAGCCGGCAGGTCCGCTGCGGGTCGCCACGATCGCCGAGATCTTCGAAACAAAGTGCTTCGTCTGTGCGGATCGCTCGAAAACCCGCGACTGGTTTGATCTCTGGGTTCTCATGACGCAGCACGGTTATACGATCGATGATTTTTATCAGGTCTTCCAGAAATACGATGCCGCCAACAAATTCGCCATCGCGGCGATGCGTTTGCGGTCGGGGCGGCCCGACCCAGGCGACGAAGGTTATGAGCAACTGCTGACGGCTGCGCCGACGCTGCCGGAGTTGACCAACTTTTTTGTTCGAGGCCTGGACGAACTGGAAGTCCAGTTAGCCGCCAAAGCCTTCAGGGCGATCCAGTGTAATCCCAAGCTCGACGTGGACTAGACGCCTGGTGCGCGTCGCCTCGGCGTGGGCGCAGTGAGACGCACCATATATAAGAAAGTCAGTTCGGCGGATAAACACGAACACGGCTTCCGCAACCTCGGGCGACGATCCGTGGCTCCTCACGCTGGAAGATACCGAGAGCAGGTTGGCTGCGTGCCGCGCACCGGATCTCGAGTCTTCTTCACGTTTCGCAGCGGCAAGGGGCAACGTTCATGGCTCGATGCCTGTTGCGACCATTGCCGTACCGGCCAGACCCAGCATGAAATACAGCGCACGGGTAGGCAGGTCCGCGAAGCGACCGATGTGCAACGCGTACAACATTCTCTAGTAAGTTGGATGGATGCCGATGCGTGAAATGATGTCTGGCGAAGGCTTCTAACCGGTGATGCTCGCACAAGCCATACGAATCCCGATCCAGCAGAGTGAATCCTCTGGGCGCGGGATAGTCGCGAGTACTTGCAAGACGAGCAACACCGGTTGCCATGCAGGTTGTGTGTTACAGGCTATCAGGCATCCACGGACATCGACTGCTGCGAAGAAACGAGCCTCGGCGGCGGATCGCAACTGCAAATGCACAGGTCGTCGCTCAACGCAGCATGTCGACCATCTGGCGCAGTCATTACCTGTCGTGGCCCATCACATTTGATTTTCCCGGTCGTTTCGCATGCCGGACATTGCACATCATCGCCTTCGTGAGCAACGTCGCGGCCTTCGAACCGGATCGACGTCGGAGCGGCGACTATCGTTCCGTTCGCAGTGGTCTTGTCGTCGTTGAGTATCAGATAGCGTTGCATGACTGGATCTGTTGGATGAGCCGTTGACTAGAATTGCCGTTTTTTCAGCGTATAAACAGACAACCCGTACTCTGTGTTCGTATCGGAATCGAAATAGCCACCGAACATCAACCCGTCATCCGATTGCCTCCACGACTTGCCCGCGTCGGTGCTGTACAGGCTGTAGTCCTGCGGGGCACCGCTGCCGCTGCTATCTGTTGCATAGGTGATCAGTACGCCTCGCGTACCAACGACCAGACCTCCCATGCTCAGAGGCGCGGCGAACTCATGAAGCTGATGTACTGCTGAGGGTTGTGCACTGTCCCACCTGGAGATAATCCCCCCTTGTCCCATTTCGTCGGAATGCGCGCCACGACTAGAGAGAGCGTAGACCATATAGCTATTCTCATCTTTTGACGTGGATTTCATGTCGACTACAGTTTGACCGGGCAATACGGTTTCCGGCTCAAACTGCTGGTCGCTCCAGCGAAGTCGATAAATTACGCTAGAGGCCTTGGTTTCCTTTAGTTCATTCACATAGTACGCAACACGTAATACCCCGTCCTGACTGAGGTCTACGCCATCGAAAGTCGCCCGCGGCTTTCCTTGGCTTGCAAGCGGGGGGGCGGGAATCTGTTGCCAGGACTCACCACCGTCGTTCGTTCGCCATACGTCTGGTCCCCAGCCAATCGCGTATCCACGCATTGTGTCGAGGAAAAGCAGGTGTCCTATATTGCGGCTTTCCGGCCACTTGAGTTGTGTCCAGGTCTTTCCGCCGTCTCTTGAACGCCAAAGTCTCGTCGTCTGGGGAGTCAGACCATCCGATGGAATGGGCGACGTATAGTCCATCCAACCGGTGCTAACAAACAAAGTGTTCCAGTCGTTCGAATACCACCATACTCCATCCTGCCCGGGTTCCGAAAACAGGCGCTCCAGTCGCCCGTTGATCGAACCTCTCAGGATACTGACTGTCCAGCGATTCATGCGCTGATTCGTGTCGCTCATCCATGCTTGCGTTGGCTCGGCGACATCAGGATTCGTGGACTCGCTCGCCGGCTTGAAGGTGATGACTGGACCCGCGACTTTCAGGCTTATCGCCTTGTCTCCGTGGATGACGAAGCTCCCGCCGCCATAAGGTTTTTCGTCCTTCATGAAATTCGTTGAGATGGTTTCCCAGCTACTCGACATTTTCTCGTATCCGTACGTTACGGCCGCCGCAACTAGCAACGCGCCACAAATCAATTTCCACCGCATGTCAGTGTGCAACTTCGGTTGAACTTGAAGGAAAGTAACCGCTGAACGGTATAGCTAACGGCATCGACACCTTGCCCGATGGCGTCCCCAGCCTCGCTTGTCCTCGTTTTCGCGACCACCCATCCGCTGTCTACGGCCTGCCCCCAGGTTCGCGAGTCTGCCCATTCCTGAATATTAGGCTGCATGGCGATTCTCGCCATATCAACGGGTCCTAGATCAGCCAGGCCACCATCGAGATACGCTAGTGGGTGTGTTTTGAACGCAAACGTTTTGAATGTCTCTTCGTTCAGTTCAAGCATGAATTGCGCAACAGACATATTAAAACTGCCATTACCCGGTTTGCGGCTGGATTGCCTGATGGCGTTGCCGCGCATGTTTTGGCTCAGCCCATCTTCCATGTTGGACTGAAGAAAAAATCGCGCACTTTTCAGCCATGCCTGACCTTTCGGGCTCAGTTTCGGATAGAGCTTCGCGCCATAATTCGAACAGTAGTAATAGCCGTAACTGACGTAGTAGCTAGGCGGGCGGTGGCTGCAACCGATGTGGCGCATCATGAAGTTCCCGTGCCTCGACCAATCCGAGTCTTCGCTGGGTGCCTGAATCAACGATTCTCGACGATTCAGAAGTTCCTGAAATGTCTTCTTGTCCTTGGCAGGCTCCCAGAATTCCGCCCAGTTCTTGACGGCCTCCCACGCGCTCGCGGTGCTAACCTTGGTCACGGTCTCCCAATATTCACCGTGCAGCGGCTGGTAGTAGTAAGGGCACGTTCCGATAAACGATTTCGCGGCGGGAGTCACAATCTTATTGCAGATGGCGACCGGTACTTTCGGCCGGACAGCGTAGCCGCTTGGCGTCAGCATGGACGATCCGGTACCCAACACGCCTGGTTGTTCATCTGCCATTTTCAGCCTTCGAGAAATTGAATCGTGACGTCTTTCGGGACGTGGCTCTGGGTAAGACCCGTCTCGCCAAGTGCATTGGTCTTTCCTTCCATGAGCAGGCTGTCTCCGGAAAACATCCGGAAACGGACATTGGAGGCGGGAATGTCGCTACCCGCCCAATGTGCGATAAATGCCTGATCGTAGTCCCCAGCATCTTCCGGCAAGGACGGCGACGACGTTGACAGGCTAGTCGGGCCAGCAAAAGAATGTTGCGCCCCTTTGATGTCGATCTTTCCGGGGGCGTGAATTTCAATATTGCCATCCTTGATCCGGATATAGGCTCCGCCAGAGGTCAACAGGATTTCCTGCTTCGCGGCTGCTTCGATATTTTCCGTCGCGGACAGCACCTTCAATGTCTTCTGCGCAGTGAGTTCGATATTGTCCGAGTGCGCCTGAATCTCGATCTTTCCTTTCGCCGCGAACCACTTCATTCCGGCGTTCTGTACGAAGAGGCTGATCTTCTCCGCGACGCTCGCCACCAGCGATTTCCCGCTCGCGATAAACGTGCCCTGTCCGCTTACGAAATTGATCTGTCTATCGCTCGCGACATGCACTGACTGCTGCGTTGACAGGGCAATACCAGACGGGCTTGCGACCAGCATCAAGGGCTCCTTGAAGGCATTTACATTGCCTGTTCCGCCACCGGCTGTTCTGCCTCCCGACTGCGAACCTTGCATGCTGTTCTGCGTCGCATCGGTGAAACGCTTTAACGCATCGTGCCCGACTTCAAGGCTTTCTGCCTGATGTTGACGGCTTGCCCGTGATAGCGACTCCATGGCGCTTTCGGCATTGATGAGTTGCTGCTGCGCTTCGCGCACGTCCATCTGCTGACTGTTCGCCGGCTTGGGATGGGTTGTGATGTACAGGCCCTGCGCGGCACTCACGGCACCATATGAATCCGCACTCAGCGCAAATCCGGAGCCAAGATACGAGCCACGTGTGTTGCCGCTTTGATCGATGAGATACCCGAGGTGGAGTTGGCTGTTGGCGGTGCTACTGAATAGCCGGGCGCGGTTTTGCCCCGTTGCATCGTCCAGAACCATTTCGTTGTAACCCGAGCCCGAATACTCTTTCGACCGGTAGCCCGACAAAATGCCGTTTGTATGCCAATGTGGCTGGACGCTCCCGTTGTAGACCCGATGGAGCACTATCGGGCGGTCGCAATCTCCGCCCACATAGCCAATCAACACTTCCTCGCCAACACGCGGAACGTGGACGCTCCCGTAGCCGCCACCAGTATCGGACTGCGCGACTCTAACCCAGCATGACGCGCCGGCGTCGCCGGAATTCTGGCGGTCCCAGACGAACAACACCTTCACCCGGTTCAGTTCGTCCGTATAAACTTCTTCGCCTCGTGGCCCGACAACAATGGCAGTCTCCAGATGCATCTGCGGCTTTTTGTGTTCGAACGGGCTGTGGTACGGCACCGTCACGCGCTGCGCCTCAACTTCGACCAGGTAGAAGCCTGTTGTTCCGTCTACGCAGGTGACGGTCTCTCCCGTGTTCCCCGATTTCAACCGTGACAATTCGTTCTGGAGACTGTGAGGAAAGCTCATCTCCTGATCAGATAGCGGCAGGTTGTTTTCGATGTAGCGCCGCACCTTGATCGCCGCGAATTCGCGCTGGCTAGCCTGATCGCAATCGTGCTGCGGATGACCGCCCAGCTCGAAGCGCCGTCCTGCGTCGATCGCGCGAACGCCACCCACCGCGAAGAATCGTTTGGCGCGAGATTCCCACTCTTCCAGGTGAATCTTCGAGAGATGTTCGCCGCGATCCTGGGACAGGTACGTGTAGGCGCCGGTGTATTCGTAGACTTCGGCCTGCTCTGGCAAGCTTCCCTGGTCGGGCATCGTCGGCAGGGACGTACCTTTGGGATTGACGGAGGAAGAGGGGGCCTTGTAGTCGAACGTACGCGTCGCATACGCGGTACTTTGTAAAGTCCGCGCCCCTGACCATTGTGTGAACGCATCCGTTTCGCTGCCTGTACCTGCCCGATAGAAGCTGACAGGATTCGGTGAGACCTCGTCGAGCGAATGGATATCGTCCGTGACGACGAGTGTATGCGACTTGCCGTCCGTAGCCTGTCGCCAGAAGCCGAACAGTCCTTCCTCCTCCATCAGGCGATGGACGAAGTTCCAGTCGGTTTCGCTCTGGCGGCAATACGAGCGTTCGGGCAGCGGCTTGCGCAAAGCAAACTGAAACTGGCCGCTTGCCTGCGGATGCATGTTGAATACGTCCGTGATGATGGTGTCGGCGCTCTTGTCCTGCCAGTACCGCATGTCGCTGCGGAAACGGAGGAAATGCATCCACGACGCGCAGGTCAATTGGTAACTGGAAAGGCTGCCATCTCCGCCTAGTCTGCGGGCGGTATGAATGTACCCGTTGATCGGGAGGTACGATTTGTCCGCCTGCTGGATCCACAGCGTCATGGGTTGCGCAATCAGCTTTTTAAGCTCGATGTCGCCTGCTGCGGAAACCATGTCGAGCGTGACACTGAAATCACGACCCAATTCAGAATAAATTACCGACCTGCAGGGCGAAAGCGCATTATCAGGTAATACTGGGATGTCTGTTCTTATCAGGCGGTCTTGCTGAACAATCCACCATGGATTAACTGAGACAAATCAGTTGGGTTCATGCGAATTCCATCTTTTTTGCGTGTTACCGCCTGACGCCGGAGTATTTGCCGCGCCGGTCGCCGGACATGTGGCGGCCTGATTCTAGATTTTATGGACCAATGATGTCAACGGAGCGGCCGCTAGAGATTCGCGAATTGATGCGATATCGTGCGTGAATATATTCTTGCTCAGAAATTAGGAAATTTAATTCATGATTTTACGCAGCAAGCATAAAGACGCGCGATATCGATGTGATATTTCGCGGTTGATAATCGAGCGATGGCATCTCTAGAGAGTGAAAGGGACTTCCCCGTCCCGAGGCTGCGGCGGAAGCCGCGAGTCGGCATCAATGTGCCAGGATGAAGTTGCGAACGTTCATCGATACCAGCGAGAGGGGAAATCCATGCCTATTGTCACTATCGGAATCGATCTTGCCAAGAATGTCTTCGCCGTTCACGGTGTGGACGAGATCGGCAAAGCGATGCTGATCAAGCCGCGTGTGCCGCGAGATCAACTGGTGGCGTTGATCTCGCAGTTGCCAGCGTGCCTCATCGGAATGGAAGCGTGCTTTGGCGCTCATCACTGGGCCCGTGTGTTTCAGCAGCACGGCCATACAGTCAAACTCATGGCGCCCAATCTTGTCGCGCCTTATCGCATGTCGGGCAAGCGCGGCAAGAATGACGCGGCGGATGCCGCCGCAATCTGCGAAGCGGTAACGCGACCGAGCATGCGTTTTGTCCCGCTGAAGGACGAACATCAGCAGGCGACGCTTTGCCTGCATCGGACACGACAGGGTTTCGTCGAAGAGAGGACTGCGACCTACAACCGGTTGCGAGGCCTGCTCTCGGAATTCGGTGTAGTGCTGCCACAGAGACCGGAGAAGTTGCGCAGATACATCACTGAACATCTGGACACTTTACCAGGCTGGGCGAAGCGTAGCATCAGCGACCTGCTTGTCCAGGGTGGCTACCGCGCAGGCATCACTTCATCGAGCGCGAAACTCAGCATCCGCTCGATCCTGCCTTAAGCGATGACGCGCAGTTGGGAATTCCTGCAGCCCAATATGGATGTCACCGTTTTTGAGCGGAATGGCGACGTAGTCATGAGTCGTGGTGCGATCGAGTTGGTGGTCTGTGCGCGCAGATCGCACTGGATGCGAGCCGTGCGCGCAATGTGGACGTTTGCCATTAGACGGTTCTTGCCACACATCCGTGGCACAGTCAGGGGAGTGGGCGAATCCTGAAGTCGCGAATCATCTGGCGCGATGCGGTCGAGCGAAAAGCAAACCAGCCCGACTCGGGCAGCGGGCCCGCAGCGGCAAAGCAGGGCGTGCCGTCGAGGTAAAAGCGCGTGCCGTTCGCATCGACGACGATGCGGACGCGATATGCGTGATTGGCGCGCAGCAGCCACGATGGGGTGGTGTATTCGGCGAGCAGGGGGCGCGAGGACGTACCGTTGTAGTGGCGAAAGCGTGTCGTTGTGTTGTCGTTGCCACCCACCCCAGCGTAGTACAGATCGAGCGCGTCGTAGTCGGAGAAACGCCCCGAGCCACCGAAAGGCGCGGTTCGCTGACCCTTCTGGGTTTTGCTTGCGAGCCAAAACTGGTTCAGATCCGAAACGCGATCATGCGGGCCGCCAGCATCGAGCACCATACGCGTATAGGTAATTTCATAGTGTCCTGATAGACGACGGTTGAGCCACACCGTCAGCCCGCGTGCGCTATCGAGCACAAGCGCATGCGATTGCGTGTAGACGGGATGGATGTGGCCAGCGTGCGCAGTGGCTTCCGCTTCGGCTTCGACGATCCAGCGCTGCGTGTTCAATGAGGCAAAATCGTCTTTTATGAGGACGGTCTGAGCGGCATATATAGGGGCCGCGGCCAGCAGCGTGAGCGCCGCGATCAAGGAGTTGCGCACGTGTTGAGTTCCGTCGTGTTGTTCGCTTGTTGCAGGGAGCAGCGTCGTTTGCGACTGCCATGATCCATGTGCAACGAGACGCGCGAACCGTCAGCGCAAAATAGATAGTTAGCTGAATACGCTGAGGTAGTCGCCGATCCGGGTTAGCTCAACAGGTGCGCTGTCTGCGACTTGCGTCAGCGCGCGCGGAACATCGTCGAGCAAAAAAACGCCGCTCACGCGCACATCGGCGGCTGCTCCCGTTACACGTATCACGCCCGTGGAATAGCGGTTGAAGACATCGACGAGCGCGTCCAGCGGCAAGTTGTCGGCGACGAAGATACCGCGCGTCCAGGCACTGACCAGTTCGAACGATTGGGCGAGCGGGCGCGGCCCGGCGGCTGAAAAGGCGATGCTTTCGCCAGCCGGGACACGCAACGGCGCGCGCCCCTGCTGCGACAGCCAGGCTTCTCCCGTGCGCACGGCCAGTACGCTATGCCGATGAATGCGTCCGACATCAAGCGTGCCGCCAACGGTCTCCACAAAGCCGTGCGCGGTTTCGATGCGGCGCGCAATGCCCGCATGCGAACCCGGCATCTGGACCAGGATCTGGCCAGTCGATACGCGTAGTATCTGGTCGCTCGATCCGGCCGTGCGATAGATATGACTGCCCGCGTCGATGGTCATGCGCGAGCCGTCGGCGAGATTGACCGTATTCCGCTCGCCGATGGCGCTGCGCCAGTCGGCGTCCAGCCCGAGCCGATGTGCGCCGCCGCGCACTGCGACGAAACCGAGCACGGCGGCCATGCTGCCGAAACCCGCACGCAGCAGCTTGCGGCGTTTTTCCGAGGGCACACGCAGCGCATCGGCCACCGCCGCTCGCTCGGTGACCGCTGCGGGACGCAGGCGGGCAAGCCGCGTTTGCAGCGCTTCCCATGCTTGAGCATTCGTATCGTCGCCTCGCCATGCTTCGAAATCGGCGTGGTCATGCGCGGTCAACGCGTCGTCGCGCAGCCGTACTTCCCATTCGATTGCCGCCCGCTGCGGCGAGCGGGCGGCCTGTATCGGATCATTCGCGCGGCGTCCACGCAGCATATTCATGCGATGTCGCAACAGAGCGCCAGCGCCTGGGCGATGTACTTGCGCACCATGCTCACGGAAACGCCGAGGCGCGCAGCGATGTCGGCGTATTTCATGTCTTCGAACTGGCTCAGGATGAATGCCTCTCGCGCTCGCGCGGACAACTGCTGTAGAGCCGCGTCGATCAACAGGATGTCCTGCACCGCTTCGAGCGCGACTTCGGGGGCGGGCGCGACTGGCTCCGGTGCGAGCGCGAGCCGCGCAAGGTAGGCGCGTTCGATATCGCGTCGCCTCCAATGCTCGAACGTCAGGCGCCGCGCGATGGTCGTGAGCAGGGCGCGCGGCTGACGGATCGTGCTGACGTCCGGATGGGCAGCAAGTTCTGTGAACGCGCTGGCGGCGAGATCCTCGGCATCGCTGCTGGAACCGACGAGACGATGCACGCAGCCCTTGAGCCAGCCATAGCTATGGCGAAATTCCTCGGTGAGAAAACGTTCGCGAGAGCGTGCCGTGCCGCAAGGCGTATCGGTTTCGACAGTGCGGCCAGTGAACAGGCTGTGGGATCGGGTCGCCATGATGGAGGGGGCTCAGGCAGGAGCGGCGATTCTAAAGTTGCTTGTTCAGTTCCCCAAAGCATGGTTTGTCGAATCGATATGACTCGCGCGCTACTGCGCAATCCACAAATGATTTTCTGCACGTCTCCGAAAAAGACGCGCGATCCGCCATTGTCTGCTGACGCTTTTGCGTGCTCGTTGCACATGTCAATCGTTCGAGTGTGCGCCGCGTTGATCGCTTTCCCCGCTGCCGCGCGCCGGAACGACGATGAAACAAGAGCGCCAAAACACCGAAACAGTAACGAAACAACTACGCAACGACAGGCACAACGTGAAACGAACCCGCAACCCGGTCCAGCCACCAGGCGCGCGCCGACCTTCGAGCGCAATTGGCGCGCTCGCCGCTGCACTCCTTTTCGTGGCAGGCGCAGCGCTCGCGCAGGACACCGCCACGCACCAGTTCCATCTGGCGGCACAGCCGCTCAATCGCACGCTGCTTTCCATTGCGGC
The DNA here is from genome assembly GCF_905220255.1 of Paraburkholderia sp. J69-1. NCBI lineage: Bacteria > Pseudomonadati > Pseudomonadota > Betaproteobacteria > Burkholderiales > Burkholderiaceae > Paraburkholderia > Paraburkholderia sp. J69-1. Next base: position 128,858 of record NZ_CAJMZG010000020.1, read on the forward strand.
GCAAAGCGGCGTGGCGCTGAGCTACGATCCGAAGCTCGTCGAGACTGTCACGGCGGCGCCGGTGAGCGGCGAACTCACTGCACAAGGCGCGATCGCGCAGGCGCTCAAGGGAACCGGTCTCGAAGTCGTAATCACGGATAGTCACGCGTTAAGCGTGCGGCGCGTAGCGAGCGCCACGGCGACGGAGGATGCGCGCCCAAAAGTTGACCGGCCGAAGCGGCCGGCGCCCCCAACCGCAAGCACCGAGGTGAGCACGACGCAACTCGGCACCGTAACGGTGAGCGCCGCACGCACGCGGCGCGAAGACCCGCAGCGCGCGCCCACTTCTAGCTACCGCGTGACGGGCAGCGAACTGCAACAGCAGCACATCACGTCGCTTGCCGATCTTCAACAGCTCGTGCCGGGGCTGAACGTACAGAGCACCGATCCGTCCGACACGCAGATCACGATTCGCGGCATCGGCGACGGCGGCGGCCAGACCAGCGGCGAACAGAACATCGGCATGCCGAGCAGCGTGGCCGTGTATCTCGACAACGTGTATCTGCCGCGCCCGGGCATGCTCGCGGGTGCGCTCGCCGATGTCGATTACGTCGACGTGCTGAGCGGCGCGCAAGGCACGCTGTTCGGCGCGAATTCCACGGGTGGCGTGATCGATATTCATACACCGTTGCCCAGTTTCAAGCTGACCGGCTCTGAGAGTCTCTCGATTGCCGAGCGCGGCACCGTGCTCAATCACACGATGCTCTCCGGACCGATCTCCGACACAGTCGCGGGCCGCATCGATTACGTGCATAACAGCACGAACGGCGATGTGACCAACATCTCCAACGGACATACGCTCAACGGCAACGCGAGCAACGCCGTGCGCGGCCAGTTGTTGATCCGGCCCAGCAGCCAGTTCAGCCTGCGCCTGAGCGCCGACTACGACAACGAAAACGGCTCGCCGACACCGGTGCTCTACGGCTCGAGCGCGGTCAATGGCGTCAATTCTTTTCTGACTCATTCGGCGAAGGTGGGCAATAACGTGGTCTACGGCGGCAGCGATCATGTCGTTGCGCTGGACGACGAAAACAGCTTCCATCTCGTGCAGGGCGGCGCTTCCGCCGAGGCGAACTATCGCTTCGACAACGGCTACAACCTGCGTTCGGTTAGCGCGTATCGCTACTTCAGCTCCGTGCCGTCCACCGCAGACAGCTTGAGCGTGCCGGTCTACGCAAACAGCGGCACGCAGTTTCTCGACCGTTCGTGGCTGCAGGATGTGCGCCTCGATTCGCCAAAGGGGAAGTATTTCGACTTTGCGCTGGGCGCGACCTATATGGGCGAAAACCAGTCGACTCAGGCCTTCACGCGCTATGCCGATACGACCTTGCCGAATGTCTATTACGACTCCAGCATCTATGACGGCCTGACCGTGATTCGCGACGGCACGCTGCACGACGAAACGTGGTCGGGTTTCGGGCAAGGCACGTTTCACGCGACGCCGCGTCTGGATATCACGGCGGGGCTGCGTCTCACGTACGACAAGAAGGGCGGCCAGTTCGTGCGCTACAACAAGCAGGCGTTCAACTCGGGTTATCTGACCCAGTACAACACGCTGCCCTCGGCGACGCTGAATTTCAGGTATCTGATCACGCGCGAGCTTTCCAGCTATCTTGCGCTTTCCTATGGCGAGAAGGCGGGCGGCCTCAATGTGTCTTCGGGAGCGGCGGCGAAGGAAGGGCTCGATTCGCTCGTGATCCGGCCGGAGCGCACCAAGAGCGCGGAGCTCGGAATCAAGGGCACGTTGCTCGACGGCACGCTGAACGCAAAAGCCGACGTGTTTCTTACCTACGTCAACGACTTCCAGACGCAGGGCTACGACCCGACGACGCAATCGACGTATCTCACGAACGCGGGCACGTTCCGCTCGCGCGGCGCTGAGTTCTCGCTGCAATACACGCCCGACGATCACGTGCTGTTGCAAACATCGGCGGTCTATAACGATGCGCGTTATCTCAACTATCACCATGCGATCTGCCCACCCGAAGTCACGCTTGGACCGGCTGGCTCGACGGCGGTTTGCGATCTGACTGGCAATCAGGTTTTTAACGCACCCAAGCTGACTTTCAATGCGACAGCGCGTTATACGTGGCATACGCTCAACGGGTTGAACTCGTACGTCAGCGCCCGTTATTCGTATCGCACATGGACCTACGGTACGGTTGACGATTCGTCGTTCGCGCGCATTCCTGGCTACGGATTGGTGGCGATCTCGGCGGGGACGGGCGGCAAGTTCAGTCGCGGTAGCTGGACCGCTTCGGTTTGGGTCAACAACCTGTTCAACAAGACCTACTACCGTCGTCTGGTCGAAAGCGATTACGGGTCGGTGGTCGGCTGGATTGGCGAGCCGCGCACGATTGGCGGCACGCTGACTTACCAGTTCTAAGGCTCCCACCAATCCGGCAGATCAACGCCGGATTGAGGATGTCTCAAGCTGCGGAGCGTGGCCAGAACGGTCCACGCTCCTTTCATTGCGACGCGAAATCAATGAGCCGGAGTGAGCGGGACAGAGCGCGCTACTTCGACCGCAAACACGTAGGTCGGGCCGAACATGTTCGAACGGAAGATCAGATATTTGCCGTCGGGCGTGAAGCGCACGTTCGGCTCCAGGCGGTAGTCGTGGCTGGACATGTTGACGACCCGCTCAGCCTTCAGGCGGCCCGGCTGGATCAGATTCTCGCCGAGGCTGCGATCATCCTGTACGAGTTCCGGGCGGAACAGATAGATCCACTGCGCGCCGCGCGTCGTGCTGCCGTCTCCCGCGAATAGCGTGCCGTCGGCCGAACGAGTAAAGTGAATCGACGATTCCTGCTGGTCGTAGTGATACCAGATCCGCTTGCCGTTCCCGACGTTATAGCTGGCGACGAACGCGTCGATGCCTTCCGGAAAGTGCAGGTCGTACCAGATGTTGCCGCTGTTGTCCCACCACTGGTGGCCGCTGCCCTCCATCGCCATGATGCGCGGGTCGATGTGCCGGTTTTGCGACCCGTCGGTGCGGATCGTCCAGAGCTTCTCCACCTGCTGCCATGCGCCCTGATGGGCGTACATCAGCAGCGTCGGGTCGGTGGGTGAGAACTGCAGGTGATCGATCCAGTCCGAGCTGGCGAAGACGGGCTTCGTGCGGCCGGTTTTCAGATCGACGGTGAACACGATCATCGGCAAACGCGCTGCCAGCCGCCTGGCCATTTTTTCCTGTTTGTTGAGCGGCTCGGCGACCCAGTCCGTGGGCGTGGCCTGGCCTGCCTGGCGGCCGTTGAAATCCTCGCCGTCGCCGACGATGTAACTGCCCACACCGAGGGTTTCGTCGGCGTTGATCGAAAAAATGCCCGCGCGGCGTGGCAGGTCGGCGACTTTGTGCTGCGTGCCGGTATCGATATCGGCAGCCCAGAGCGACGCCGATTTCGGATCGTCCGGGGAACCCTTGAAGTAATAGACTGTGGGTGTTTTTCGGCCCACAACGACGGCGCCGGGACCACCTCCGACCGGGCCGTCCACCAGCAGACGCGAAGTGAAGGTCGTCAGATCGACTACGCCGATGCCATGGTCGGCCGTGGTGTACACCATGCGCTTTCCATCGGGCGTAAATGCATTGATGTTGAAGTACAGGCTGGCCGATCCGGGCTCATCGGTCAGGCGAATGACACGATGACCGGTATCCGGATCGATCCAGTTGCGTGGCGGTGCCGATGGTGCTTCGCTTGCCAGTGCAACGGAACAGAATGAGAAAATTGCGAGGCTTGAGCAGAAGCGGTTCAACCGTATCAGGAACGTCGTCATGGGAAACTCAAAAGAAGGTGGAATGACCCCCGCGCGGCGCGCGAGGCACTCGACCTTCTTGTGCAACGGGGAGCGAAAAGCGTCAGCGCGTACAGTTTGCTTCGTGATCAATGTGGATCCGGAGTTCAAGCTGCTCTATGGCATTTCGTTTGGTTCGTTCGATTCGTTTCGTAATCCCGACGAGGACCACTCGGTGGCTTACCACTGAGCAGGCGTGCATCGCCGCTGCGTGCGTCGACGCGCAGGAAGGGATTGACGCAAATTGGGAGGCTGCCTGGGAGTTTGACGCACGACGTTCTCATTGACCCGGGCGGCTAACCTCCCATCTCGGCTGTATCGTCACTTTTGCCAGCTGCTGGTAATACGCAACGAAGCCAATGGCGGCTGGCGTCGCGGTCGCATCGACCGGCAAAGTGGGGATTTTCAGTGCCGTCACTGTGATCACATAGAGATGCGTGTCGCCCTGCGGTGGGCAGGGTCCGAGATACACGTTCTGTCCCGCGTCATTGCGGATCGGCAGCGCTCCGGTCGGTAATTTCGCGACATCGTTACCGGCACCTGTTGCGAGCGAGTGAACGGACGCGGGAATATCGGCCACGACCCAGTGTGGTTACATTTATCGTCCAGAGTCGCTGAAGCTTGCATACGTGTTGCGGGAGCTATTGCCGCCGGAATCTTCTTAAACCCAATATTCTGCGTGAATTGAGCTACTTGCACCCCGATCAATTTTGTTCAAATGAGCTAATTCTTGGAGCTGGTTTGTTTGTGCCAAACCAGAATTCGTTTGCGTACCAGACCCGAGCTCTCCCCACCCACCAGGGTTTTTGATAAGTTTGCAACACTTGATGCGAAGAAGTAGAGTGTCGCAACAATTGGATTACTGGTCGGAATGTAGGGCCGCATTGGACGGCCGAGGAGAGTGGACGCTATGAAACGTATGAAGCTGACGACCTGGATCGTCATCGGCATGGTGCTGGGGATTGCAACCGGCTACGCGTGCCATCGAGCGATTGCCGATGAGCCGACGCTGAAATCGGTCGCCGACGCCTTTGGCCTCGTCACGGACCTGTTCCTGCGCCTCATCAAGATGATCGTCGCGCCGCTGGTGTTCACGACGCTCGTGGTAGGCGTGGGCAAGATGGGCGATGCGAAGGCGGTCGGACGTATCGGTGTGCGAACGATTGCCTGGTTTCTTGGCGCGACTTTTGTTTCGCTGCTGCTGGGCGCGCTGATCGCGAACTGGCTGCAACCGGGTGCGAGCCTGAATCTGCCGTTGCCCGATTCGCACGCGGCCACCGGTATTCAGGCCGGTTCGATCTCGCTCAAGGAGTTCATCACGCATCTCGTGCCCAAGAGCGTCGTGCAGGCCATGGCCGAAAACGAAATTCTGCAGATCGTTGTGTTCGCAGCTTTCTTCAGCCTCGGCATCATTGCGATTGGCGAGCCTGCGCAAGGCATCGTCGCGCTGTTCGAGCAGATTTCGGCGGTGATGTTCAAGGTCACCGGCTATGTGATGGCTTTCGCGCCGGTAGCGGTATTTGCGGCGCTCGCGCACGTGGTCGCGATTCAGGGCTTGGGCGTGCTGTTGAGCTACGGCACGTTTATGGGTGTGTTTATCGGCGCGCTGGTGTTGTTGTGGTGTGCGATTGTGGGCGCGGGCGGGCTGGTGCTGGGCGCTCGCGTGTTCGGTCTGGTGCGCGCCGTGCGTCTGCCGATGCTGCTGGCGTTCAGCACGGCGAGCAGCGAATCGGCGTATCCAAAGCTGCTGGAACAACTCGAACGCAGCGGCGTGCCGCGCCGCATTTCAAGTTTCGTGCTGCCGCTGGGCTATTCGTTCAACCTCGATGGATCGATGATTTACTGCACGTTCGCCACGCTGTTTATCGCTCAGGCCTACGGCATTCATCTGTCGTTCATGGAGCAGGCCACCATGCTGGCGATCCTGATGCTCACGAGCAAGGGCATGGCGGCGGTGCCGAAGGCCTCGCTTGTGGTGATCGCAGCTACGCTCGGCCAGTTTCATATCCCCGAAGCTGGCCTGCTGCTGATCATGGGCGTGGACACGTTCCTCGACATGGGCCGCACGGCCACCAACGTGCTTGGCAACAGCGTGGCCGCGGCGGTGGTGACGAAGTGGGAAGGGCAGCTTGGCCCCGTGCTCAGCGACGACGAATACGACGCGCTGCTTGGCGAACGGGAGCGCGAAGCGGCCGGCTCTGGGCCGCGCGTTCTGGCCTGAGCGATATTGGCACAGAAGTACTCAGGGCTTGCGGCCGAAAGCGGCGCGCAGGCCTTTGCGAAGTGTTTCCAGCGGCGCTCACGATGTTAGCGGCCGTTCAACACCACACCACGCGGTCGTACGCCACGGTACGCCGATAGACGTTCTTGCCGCGCCAGCTCGAGAACTCCATGTAGGCACATTCGAGCACCAGAATCCAGTTCGTTACGCGCATCGCCATCCCCATCGTTTGATTGAATGCAGAACCAGTCTAGGGCCGCGTCATGCGAGGCGAATCCTCGAGCAAGCGCGGTTTAACCGCTCAGTTCATGCAATTCATGCCGGATGCCGCGCCGACCCGACGCAATTTTTACCGCTTTTTCGTGCATTTTCCGTGCAGCAGGCCGGTGTCTCACCATGTTGCACCGCAACTGCGATGCCTGGTTTTTGCACACAGGCTGGGCCGCGGTTCGGGCCCTTTGTCGGTCAGGCGACGATTGCGGCGCATTCCTGATCTGCACTCATCCTCGCACGCCATTCGCGTTCGAACCGTGCGCTTGCGGACGTTGGCGAGCAGTCCGGCGGCGATTTCGTTGCGCGGACACCCGATGCGGCGACTATTCCGGAGCGCGATCTGGCGTTTAAACGCGAATCCCGCACCGCAAAAAGGCGGGTCATCGTGCCCTTATCCGTCAAGATCGCCGCGTTTTCGGACAGCGACGTCGCACGACGAAAACGAGCCGCTATGCTTGGTTTGTCGCATCGCACGCGCCTGCTGAACGACTCGCCGGCAGGCCGCGTTAGGCGATGATTTCCTTTCGTTTCATTACCCGGATTACCCAGATTTCCCCGGATTCAGCCGATGCGCGCGTCGCTCGCGCGCTCGCGAGTGGTCCCGAGATGGCCTCCCCCGCCGTCTCGCTCTTCGCCTGCCGTGTCCGCGAGGGACGGCAGGCTTTTTTCTGGTGCGGAGCATTGCGGTGCGAGTGCGGTTCGGCGTGGGATTTCGCGTGCGGTTGTCTGCGCGCGAAGCTGTCGTGCGGCTGGCGCGCGTATTAGACTGGCGCGTCATGCTTGTAGGGCGCCATCGCGCCTATGAGTTTTTACGTGCTATCCATGCACGCATTACCGCACGAACTTCATGCTCAAGAATCTCTGGTACGTCGTGGCCGCATCGGCCGATTTGCGCGACGCGCTGTTGCCCGTCACGGTGCTGGGGCATCGCTTTGTCGCGTATCGCGATGCGGCTGGCACGGCGCGTCTGCTGTCCGATATCTGCGTGCATCGCGGCGCTTCGTTGAGTGCGGGGCGGCGCGTGAACGGCGAGGTGCAGTGCCCGTATCACGGTTGGCGTTATGGCGGCGATGGCGTTTGCACGCATATTCCCGCGCAGCCGCAGGCGCGCGTGCCGGTGAAGGCGCGCGTGGATGGTTATCCGGTGATCGAGCGGCATGGCTGGGTGTGGGCGTTTATCGGCGATCTGCCGGAGGGCGAGCGGCCGCCGTTGCCCGCGCTCGATTGGGCCGACGATCCTGACGTGCGTGTTGTGCATGGCACGTTTGACTGGCGCGCAAACTGGGAACGCATCGTGGAGAACGGGCTCGATTTTGCGCATGCGCCGTTTGTGCATGGGACTTCTTTTGGCGCGCCGGATCGGCCGGAAATCGACAGTTTCGAAGTGAGTGGCGCCGACGAGTGGGGCGCGCATGCGCGCATTCTCATGCAGCGGCCGGTGCGCAAGGGCTTATTGCGGCGTAGGCTCACCGGCGAACATGTCGATGTGGTCACGCAGACCGGTTTTCATTTGAGCGGGCCGTGTGCCACGCTTGAATTGACGCTTGGGAATGGGTGGCGGATTTTTATCGCTTCAGCGCATGTGCCGGTTGATGCACTGCGTACGCGCACTTACTGGATGATGGGGCGGACTTTTCTGAAGCAGGCCGTTTTTGATGGGCGCTTCCGAGCGCGGAATCTGCGGATTTTCGCTGAGGATCATTCCGTGCTCGAGCGGATTCGGCCGGAGTGTGTGCCGGATGGGTGGCAGAGCGAGGTATCGGTGAAGTCGGATGCTTTGCAGATTGCCTTTCGGCAGAGGGTCAGCGGCCTCGAGGCGCGTGGGTGGAGTGTCGGCGATGCGGCTGTTGCTCAGATGAAGGTGGTCAAAGTGATTGGCGGGCCTGCCAGGCGGGAAGGTGGGGCTTGGGCGTTGGACGCTTGCTGAGGTTCTTTTTGGGGCGGTGTCGGCATTTCCGTGTGTGACGCGAAAACAAGGAAATGCCAACTCCGCCATAAACACCCAAAAAACACGCGCAAAAAATCAATGCATCCCGGCATCATCCCGCGGAGGCACCACCGGATCGACCGCCTCCCAATAAGGCTCGCTACCGTAATAAGCGTGCACAGTACTGCCCCACTTGGCGTCCGCCATAGCTGGCCATTGATCCTTATCGAAGCCCGGCGCACTCCTGACCCTCTCCGCCGACACATTCAGCAAAAAGCACTTCCGGCTGGTATCGAGCGTCAACGCTCCCCAGGGAATCGCCAGAAGCTTATCTCCGATCCCCAGAAAGCCACCGCCCGACATCACCACATAAGCGATTCGTCCGCTTTGCACGTCGAGCATGATGTCCTTCACCTTGCCGATCTCTTCGCCATCCGAACTTAAAATCTTGTCGCTATCGAGCGTACTGGCCGCCATGACATCCGGCCCTGGCCCGGCAGCCGTCGACTTTCCCTTGCCGACAATACGCGCACCGTTTCCCGTGGGCATGGGGTTAGGAGTAAAGGTAGGCATGTCCGTCTCCTTGCGTGAGGCACTCCATTGAGTTCGGCCGGGCTATCGTGCCCCGGCCGCCGTGCCTTCTCTAGCGCAATGTGCGTGCCGCACGCGCAATTCGAAACGCTTCAGCCTACCGGCGTTTCCCCTTCGCCCGGCTGCTTGCCCGGACGGTCCGCAGGCGACTGCTTGCGCCCTTCGTCGTGACGTTCCGGCATCTTGCTGCGCTCGTCGTCGTTATGTTGCGCGGGCTTGGGATGACGCAACGCTTCTTCGTGTGCGCTATCGTCGCGGCTCTTCTGTTCGCTGTCCTGCTGGGTATTCGCATTCATGGCATCGCTCCCTTGATGGTCAATCGATGTTCAGCCGGCGCGCTGCCGGTCGATGCATGCTTGCCGAGCAAAGCCTGCGCCCGCGTTACGAGGTCGTGCCCGGTTTCGCGTTGTTTGCAACACTGTTGAGCGCGCCGATTTTAGGACCCGTCGCCGCTCCAATTCCCACGCCAGCTTGCACACGCGCGGCCGCGCCAGCGCCCCCGGCAGTCAGATGCCCCGCGTTCTCGAAGAACGCGCGCTCGGCCGCCTGGTTCATCACCAGAATGCTGATGCGACGGTTCAACGGGCTATCCGATTCGCCCTTATCGAGCGGCAGCACATCGGCCAGCCCGCGCACCTGCAGCAGCCGGTCCTCGCGCAGATGGCCGGCCACCAGCGCGCGCCGCGCGGCATTGGCGCGTTCGCTCGACAATTCCCAGTTCGAGTAGCCAGCGAGGCCGCCGGAATAGGGCACCGAATCCGTATGGCCCGCGATTGAAACGCCGCTGTCGACGTCGTTCAACGCACTGCCGATCTCGACGAGAATCGTGTACGCGTAGTCTTCCAGCTTTGCGCTGCCGGTTGCGAACATCGGGCGTTTGAGCGAGTCGACCAGTTCGATGCGCAAACCTTCGTCGGTGATGGTCACGCGGATCTGGTCCTTGAATGCGCTCAGCGCGGGCTTTTGCTCGATCAGCGCGGAAAGCCGCGCTTTCAGTTGCGCGAGCCGCGCCTTGTCGGCCGCCTCGCTGGGCGCGATGGACATCTGCACCGCGCGCGTAGCCTGCGGTTGCGCATTCGCGCCGCCCACGGCCGGCAGTTTGTTCGACAGATCGTGGCCGCCGCCGTTGATGATGCTTGGGCTGGGATTCGCCGAATTCGGTTTGCCGCCCAGCATGCTCGAAAGCGGCGTGTTGAAGTACTTTTCGATGCCGTCGCGATCGTACTGCGAGGTCGAACCCAGCAGCCACATGAGCAGGAAGAACGCCATCATCGCCGTCACGAAGTCGGCATAGGCGATCTTCCATGCGCCGCCGTGATGACCTTCGTGACCCGCCTTTTTCACACGGCGCACGATGACCGGCGCCTTGCTGCTCTGGCCGTCCTGCGCGCCGCGCTGTCGTTCTGCCATGTCGTTCTCCTGAATTGTCTGCGCTGCCGTTACACAGTGCGCCGGGTTACGCGGCCTTAGGCGTCTTGGTCGCGCGCACCGTTTCGTCGAGCTCCTGGAAGCTCGGACGATCCGCCGTGAACAGCACCTTGCGGCCGAACTCCACCGCCACCGGCGGCGCATAACCTGCGAGCGACGCCAGCAGCACAGCCTTCACGCACTGATACGGCTTGGACGCCGCACGCCCCTTGGCATTGAGCAGATCGGCGATCGGGCCCACGAAGCCATAGGCGAGCAGAATGCCGAGGAACGTGCCCACGAGCGCGCCCGCAATCATTTCGCCGAGCACGGCGGGCGGTTGACCGACCGAGCCCATGGTGTGCACGACGCCCATCACCGCCGCGACGATGCCGAAAGCGGGCAGGCCGTCGGCCATCTTCTGGATCGCGTTGGGCGCGACCGAGACTTCGGCGTGGTGCGTTTCCAGTTCCTCGTCCATGAGGTCCTGCATTTCCATCGGATTCACGTTGCCGCCCGACATCATACGCAGATAGTCGACGATAAAGTCGAGCAGATGATGATCGGCCAGCACGCGCGCGTACTTCTGGAAAATCGGGCTGCTGTCGGGCGCTTCGATATCCGCTTCGAGCGCCATCATGCCTTCCTTGCGCGCCTTCTGAAGCAGTTCATAGAGCAGCGCGATGAGTTCCAGGTATTGCGCCTTGGTATAGCCGCCGCCCTTGAAACACGAGGGAATGGCCTTGAGCGTCTTGCCCAGCGTCGAGCGCGGATTGCTCACCACGAACGCGCCCAGCGCCGCGCCGAAAATACATAGAAGTTCGAACGGTTGCACGAGTGCGGGCAGATGGCCGCCCACACCGACAAAGCTACCGATCACCGATCCAAGGACCACGATCCAGCCGATTGCGACGAACATGATGTTTTCTTGCCTCCCTGTGAATCAAATCAAATGTGCGCGGCGCTAGGCGCGGCGCGTGCGATGGCGTGCCAGCAGACGCCGCGTCGCAAAGTTGGTGGCCGCGCCTGCGTGGCGCGCGCACAGCACGCCGGCGCGACGGGCGCGCGGTGCTGCGCTCGCGGCGCCTTGCTGACTGCCCGCGAGTCGAGCCGCACTCGCAAACGCGTGACGGAAAGTCATTTTTACTGCCTGTTCCGGTGATTTCATGATGCTTTCGTTAATGAACCGTGGTCTGCTTTACGGCGGCGCAACACGTTGCTGAAGTCATCTGAAAGATTTTTTTGCGGGGATCGATCAGGCAATATTTGCCATATGATTCGATATCCGAATTAATTGGATCTCATCGAATAGGCAGAAATGCACTCGTAGCAAGGCTTCGAACCCAGATGCCGCTCGCGAGTCGGTGCGGGTCGCGCCGGTCTGATTCGCACGCGTGCGCACGTCAAACGTTTGCGCGAGCGGTGAGGGTTTTCGGCTAGGGGCGATGCCTGGGGTAAAAATTGCCGGATTGCTGCCGTAAACACAAGCAAGGCGCAAGCCGCCTCGTGTTTTCACCCCGCACGCGTGCTGCGCTGCGCGCCATTTCCGCCGAGGCGAGACTCACCTAATGATTACCGCACCGCTCCCGCTCGACGAAGATCTGCGCCTGCGGGCGCTCCAACGGCTCGACATCCTCGATTCTGATCCCGAGGAAGCGTTCGACCGCATCACGCGTCTTGCCGCGCGGGCGTTTGGCGTGCCGGTCGTGCTGGTTTCGCTGGTCGACGAGGATCGCCAGTGGTTCAAGTCGCACTACGGCATCGCGGCTTGCGAAACGCCGCGCAGCATGTCGTTCTGCGCGCATGCGGTGCTCAGCAAACGCATGCTGGTGGTGGAAGATGCGCTGGACGACGAGCGTTTTCTCGACAATCCGCTAGTGCTGGGCGCGCCTTATATCCGCTTTTACGCGGGCGCGCCGCTGCGTCTCGCGGACGGCCAGGTCATCGGCACGCTTTGTCTGATCGACACGCAGGCACGCAGTTTCGAGCCCGGCGATGCCGAAGCGCTCGCCGATTACGCGCAACTGGTCGAACGCGAACTCGAAGTGCGCCGCCAGTTGATCCGCTCGCGCACGGCGCACGAACGCGACCGCCGCTCGCTGGCGATCAGCGAGGCGCGCTTCACGACGGTTTTCAAGGAAACGCCGATCGGCAACGCGCTGGTCGCGCTCGATGGGCGTTTCATGGACGTCAACGAGACCTTCTCCGACATCACCGGCTACGACGAAGCGACGCTGCGCACGCTCACGTTCGCCGAAGTCACGCATCCCGCCGATGTCGCTTCGGATGTGGCGCTCACGGCGGAACTGGTGGCCGGCAAGCAGAGCACCTACACCACCGAAAAGCGCTATATGCGCCCGGACGGCACGGCGATCTGGGTGAATCTTGCGGTGACGCTGCTGCGCGATGCGGCAGGTTTGCCGCTGCATTTCATCGCCGCCGTGCAGGACATCGACACGCGCAAGCGCAGCGAGGAAGCGCTGCGCAACTATCACGCGGAACTCGAAGACCGCGTGCGCGAACGCACGACCGAATTGCGCCGAAGCCGCGACGCGCTGCAAACCATCACCGACAATCTGCCCGTGCTGATCGCCGTGGTGGATCGCGATCTGCGCTATCGGTTCAACAACGAAACGTTCAGGCGTGTGCTGTCCACGCCGGGGTCGGTGCTGCGCGGCGCGAGCGTGCGCGATACGTTGCGCGCCGAGGTATTCGAGCGTTTGCAGCCGTACTTCACGCGCGCACTCGCGGGCGAGCGTGTGACCTGCGACGAGGTGCGTTATCGCGCGGACGAAGATCGCGTCTGGTGCACGACCTATATTCCCGCCGAGCGCGAGGGCAAGGTGACAGGCTTTTACGTCATGTCGCACGACGTTACCGAACAGCGTCGCACCGAGCAGCGGCTGCGCGAGAATGCGTTGATCGACCCGCTCACGGGTCTTGCCAACCGGCGGGCGCTGGAAGAAGAACTGGGCGCGACGTTGGCCGAAGCGAGTCCGTTCGTGCTGTGCTTTATCGATCTCGACGGATTCAAGGGCATCAATGACCGTTTCGGCCACGATACCGGCGACGCGTTGTTGCGCGAAGTGGCGAGCCGGCTCACGTCGACGGTGCGTGCCGGCGATTTCGTGAGCCGCCTAGGCGGCGACGAGTTCGTGGTGCTCAGCCGCGGCGTGACCGAAGCCGCGAGCGCGGAGCGTATCGCCCAGGCGATTTGTCAGACGCTTGCGCGGCCTGTCGTGGCGGGCGGGCAGATGGTCGAGGCGAGCGCCAGCGTGGGCGTGCTCCTGCACGATACGGACGAAACCGGCGTGGGGCCAGACGAGCCGCTCAGTCTGGCCGACGCCGCCATGTACGAGGCCAAGCGCGCGGGCCGCAATACGTGGCGGATGGCGCGCGCCGCGCCGCGCGCCGCCTTGCTGCCGCAATAGACTCCCGCGCCTCTCAAGTAGCGCTTTCTCGCTGCTAAGCCTCGGTGCAATGCCCGGGCACGAAAACTGCTGCCACTTCCCGCAATGCCTTTGTAGCGGCGATCCGGCGCATATTTCACATGTTCCCCGTGCGTAAATGCGAGCGTGACGCGATAATGCCCCGATTGTGTGGGCCTTCGCGTGGCGCAGCAGCGACCGCGCGAGCCACTACAGGGCCAACCACTCTTTACGCTTTGCGTTTACTTACCCGGACCCGACCCGTGACCGCAATTCGATCCGCAGCCGAATCCTCGTTCGTCGACGTCCTCGGCGCTTTGCGCCTCGCGACCGCGTCCCGCCACGACAGCGTGGAGCGGGCCATGCCGCTCGCCGCAGCAACGCCGACACTGGCCGATTACCGGCAACACCTGCGGGTTTTACACGCCTGGCTCGCGCCGCTGGAGGCCTGGTTTCGGCGCTTCGCCGACGGCCCGCAAGATCCCACCTTGTTGCCGCCGCTTGCGCGCCTTGCGCTGATCGAGCGCGATCTCGCGCATCCCGCCTTGCAAAGTCTGCCGACGCCGGACGCGGTTGCCGTGCCTGCTGCGGATCGCCCGCTCGTGCCGTTCGAAGCCAGCGCGGCGTGGCGCTGGGGCGCCTGCTATGTGGTGGAAGGATCGCAACTGGGCGGCGCCGTGCTGCTGCGCCGTTACGCAGGCACCTTTGCGCCGCATCCGCTCGACTATCTGAGCGGCGATGGCAACGCACCCGGCCCGCGCTGGCACGCCTTCGTCGCCGCCATGCGTCGCGACGTGCACACGCCGCGCGAAGTCGATCAGGCCTGCGCGGGCGCACGCGCCGCATTCGACCGCCTGAAGGCGCTGCTGCCCGAGGCCGCGCCGGTCGACACGCCCGCCGCATCGCGCGCCGAAACGGTCTGAGCGCGTCGCGCCTTTTTTTCGTTTTTCCTCCCGTTTCGATGCCCGCCGTCACCTCGGTTGACGGCGCTCGCCTGTTGAAAACACATAGGATTACCAGGGTTTTCAGGCGACTCGGACATCCGAAACGCGGTCTCGATGATCGACGCCTATAATTTTCGCGTATTGTCAGTTTCAGCGATTGCCACGACCGGAGAGTGACGTCAGGAAACGTCTCGCTGGCCATTCAAGCCGGCACAGGACAAACACGAAAGAACAGGATGGCGACCGTGGACCTGCAAAACGAGCGATGCTTTCTTCGATTACGACTATATCGGCGCAGTCTGGCCGTTTCATCGCGATCGCATGACCGTGGGCAATGGCGGTTTTTCGCTGCGCTCGGCGAAGCTGCTGCACGCACTGGCCGATGAGCGTATCCAGTTGCCTTATGGCGTGAGCGAAGACGAATTCATTTGCCGGCAGTTTCGGCCGCAACTCGAAGCGGATTCCGGCATTCGCTTCGCGCCTGCGGAAATCGCTTCGCGCTTCGCTTATGAACATGAAAGACCTGGCACGCCGACGTTCGGTTTTCATGCTGCATTCAATATGTGGCGTCACGTCGATGACGACACGATGATCGGCATGATCAATACGCTCGAGCAACGCACCTATGCCTCGCGTGAAGTACTGCAATTGCTGATGGTTGATTGTTGATTGCGAACTCCGCAAATTCGACCGCATCAAGGCGATGTATATGCGTTACCGGCAGATATGGAATGAAGCGCAATTCGTGCAGAGGCTGCAGGCGACCGGCGTTTCGCACGATCTGGTTATGCTATGTGCCGATCTTTGCGGAAGATCAATCGGTAACGAAGATCGCAAAGGCTTTTGCGAGTGACAATAGCCGTGGAGTGACCTCAATGCGTCTTTGCACCGGAGAATGTCCATGCACCTCACCGCCCTGAAAAACGCCCGCGAGTTTTTTGATTGCTACGCGCCGCATATTGTTTCGCCTGACACGCAAGCCAGCATCATCGAAATCGGCAGCCAGGATGTCAACGGCTCGCCGCGCAGCGTTTGCCCGCAAGGCGTGAGCTATACCGGTGTGGATTTCGTGGAAGGGCGGGGCGTCGATGTGGTGCTGCAAGACCCTTATGTGCTGCCGTTTGACGATGCCAGTGCAGATGTGGTGCTCGCCAGTTCTATTTTTCTAGCACTCCGAAATGTTCTGGATGCTCTTTCTGGAGATTATGCGCGTTCTTAAACCCACGGGCCTGTTTTATCTGAATGTGCCTTCCAATGGGGACTTTCATCGCTGGCCGGTCGACTGCTGGCGCTTCTATCCAGATAGCGGTAACGCGCTGGTCACCTGGGCGAAACGCAATGGCATGCAACCGCTTTTGCTCTAATCGTATACGAGCCTGCAGCAGACCGGCTTGTGGAATGATTTTGTGGCAGTCTTTCTGAAAGACCAGCAATTCGCCGAACGCTATCCCACGCGCATCCTGCATAACAAGTACGATTATCTCAACGGCATCGCCTTTTTCGAGCCAGCCCGGTTCCACAACCAGTCCACCTTGACGGAAGACCGGCTCAAATTGCAGGCAGCCGGGCAGGGTTTCGCCGAGGAATGACACAGGCACAGCGGTACAATCCGCACTTTGCACCGCGAACCCGTTGTCATGACCGAAGCCAAACCCGACACGCCGCTCGATCGACTCATCGAGCAGGTGCTCGCCTTTCGCGAAGCGCGCGACTGGCAGCAATTTCATACGCTGCGCAACCTCATCGTCTCCACCAGCATCGAGGCGGGCGAACTGCTCGAAACGATCCAGTGGAAAGACGACACACAGATTGCCGCCATGCTCGCCGACGCGAAAGGACTCGCGCATCTCAAACAGGAATGCGCCGATGTCTTTATCTATCTCCTACTCGTGGCGCAGACCGCAGGCTTCGACCTCGTGGAGGCAGCCGCCGATAAAGTGCGCGTGAACGAAACGCGCTATCCGGTCGAGAAGGCGAAGGGCAGCGCGAAGAAGCACAACGAGCTTTAACGAGCGGCTACATTTGCCGCATACCCGCATTAGCCGCTATAAGGCGGCGGTTCGTTGAGCACGGCCCAGAACACGCCCAGATCATTGATGGCGTCCATGAATTCGTCGAACTCCACGGGCTTCACGACATAGGCGTTCACGCCCAGATCGTAGCTGCGCAGCAGGTCTTTTTCCTCGCGCGACGACGTGAGCATGACAATCGGCACGCGTCTGAGGCGGTCGTCCTCGCGCACGATCTTGAGCACTTCGTGGCCGTCTACCTTCGGCAATTTCTTGTCGAGCAGGATCACGGCGGGGTTTTCATCGGGGCGCTCGGCCCATTGGCCTTCGCGACGCAGATAATCAAGCGCTTCCGCGCCGTCGCGCAGCGCCACGACCGGATTGGCGAGCCTGGCTTTTTCGAGCGCGATCAGCGTCAGCTCGATATCGTTGGGATTGTCTTCTACCAGCAAAATGGGTCTCAGCACGACGATTTCCTTCTTCTACTGCGCCTTGGGCGCGTGAATGCCTGTTGCAAATTGAAAGCCTGCAAATAAGGTGCGAGTGGCCTTATTCCGGTTTGCGCACGTTTCTGAACGGCTGCGCCTCGGGTGTCACGTAGGCGAGCCGCGCGACGGCCGCCGCTGCGGTTTCTGGCCCGCTTTGCGCGGGCGCCGCGCCAGCCGAACGCGGAATCGCAAACGAAACGGTCGTCCCCACGTCGAGCTTGCCCTCCGCCCACGTGCTTCCGCCGTGCCGTTCGACGATCCGTTTGACGCTAGCAAGCCCGATGCCCGTGCCTTCGAAGTCCTCGAAACGATGCAGGCGCTGGAACACGCCGAACAGCTTGCCCACGTAACGCGCGTCGAACCCCACGCCGTTGTCGCGCACGAACACGATGTCGTGATTGGCGAGCGGCGAATCGTCCGCGCCCGCGCTACAGCCGATTTCGATGATCGCGGGATCATCCGCGTTGGCGTGATTGCTGGTGAACTTCACGGCGTTGTCGATCAGATTGCGCAGTACGACGTGCATCAGCACCGGGTCCACGATGAGCGCATGCAGCGTATCGATACGCCATTCGATCGTGCGTTGCGGATGATCGCGCTGTTGATCGGCGACGAGTTCCTTCACGAGCCGGTTCAGATCGACGCGCTGTTTGTGGAGCGCCGCGCGGCCCATTTGCGAAAACGCCAGCAGATCGTCGACGAGCTTGCCGCCGAAGCGCGCCGAATCGGCGATACGCTCGATGAAATGTTTGCCGCGCGCCGATATACGCTCGCCTTCGTTCTGTGCCAGCAGATCGGCGAAACCGACGATATGGCGCAACGGCGCGCGTAGATCGTGCGAAACCGTATAAGAAAAGCCTTCGAGTTCCTGATTCGCGCGGCCCAGTTCGAGCGCGAGTTGCGCCAGTTCTTCGGCGCGGCGCAGTACGATATCGAGCAGCGCGGCGCGAAATTCCAGCGCGATTTCCTGCTCGGCGACGTGCCAGGGCAGCGAGCGTTCACGCACTTCCTCGGTCCAGACTTCGAAACTCGCACGTGGCGAAAGCGAATTCGCGAGAGTTGCCAGCTTCGCGTGCGGGTCGCCCGCCCATTTGAGCGCGCGCACGACTTCTGGCCGGAACCAGATTACGTAATTGCGAAAGAGCCGCGAGATCGATACCGCGAGCATGCCGGCCGCGTCGCGATGGAAGGGCACGACGGCTGCGTCGCCGGCGAATTGATCGGCGGCATAGATTTCGCTGTCTTGACTATCTAGCCAACTGAGGATCGCTTCGATCTGCGCCTGGTCCGGCGTCGTGCCCACCGTCACGATGCGTCCGTCGAACACGATGGCCGCGCCCGTCGCATTCGCGAGCCCAAGCAGATCGCGCGGCGCGTCGCTGAGCGCCGTGACGAAGTGCTCGCTATTGGCCATCGCCGCGAGCAGGCGCGAAAGTCGATGGCGCAACGCAAGCCGATATTCGGCCTGGGCGCGATCCTCGCGCGCTTCCACCTGCAGCGAAAGCATCTGCGCGATGTGCTCGCAGGCGGCGCGAACCTCGAAAGCGGGTACGCGCGCATGCGCGTGATGACACGAAATGAGTCCCCAGAGCCGCCCGCGCACGACGATCGACATCGACATTGACGAACCCGTGCCCATGTTCTTCATGTACTGCACGTGTACGGGAGAGACGCTGCGCAGCGACGCCCAGGTGAGATCGGTCGGGCGGCCCGTGGCCGGATGCAGCGGCGGCACGAGTGGCACGCTGGCGTAACCGGCATCGGCGATCAGACGGATGCGGTTGTGCACGTAGAGCGCGCGTGCCTGCGCGGGAATATCGGCGGCGGGGAAATGCTGGTCGAGATACGACGCGTAGCCGGTGTCGAGCGCTTCCGCGATGACGTGGCCGTTACCGTCGTCATCGAAATTATAGACGAGCGTGCGGCCAAAGCCGGTAATGCGCTTGACTTCGTTCGCGGCGAGCCGGGCGAGATCGTCCACTGTCTCGCATTCCTGCAGGCCGCGCAGGAATGTGCGCACGAGCGGATAGAGCGAGGAAAACACATCAGCGGTGCCGAGCGCGGGCTCAAGCTCGACGATCGCGATGCCGTCGTAGCGATGCGCGACGATGGCGAGCGGCGGGTGTGCATCGGCAGGCGCATCTGAAGGCGTGCGTAGATCGCGCGGATCGGCAATCGCGCCGATAAAACGCGGCGTGCCGTCCGAAGCGGGCTCGACGAGCGCAGCGAGCGTGGCCTGCGCCGCGCTTTCGCCAATCAGTTGCGCGAGCGGCGCGCCCAGCAGCGCTTGCGCCGTGGTGCCCGCGAGCGCGCCTGCATTGGCGCTGAGTTGCGCGATGCGGCCGTCATGGTCGAGGCTGATCAGAAACCCATGTGGCTGGATGCTGCCGGGAAGGTGGATCGGCTCACTGGCACAGTCCGCTTGCGAAGCGTGCGTGCTGGCCGGTGCCTGATGGGTCATGAATACTCCGTGATGGGACATGTCGAGGGTTCGGCATGCTTCAGCAAATCATGTGCCGCGCTCGCGGCACGGTCATTACGCCCGCACCCGCTCAACTCGTGAGGTTTTCCTCCAGCCGCTCGAACACGCGCTGCGTTGCGCCGCGCGCATGCAGTGCGAACAGCAGCAGCGAGCGGCCAGTCACTTGGTAGATATCGCCGGCTTCGAACTCCGGCAACTCGTCGCGCACCGGCATATTGGTGTCGATCAGGCAACTCCATTGATCGTTGCCCGGCACCGAAGGCAGCGTGAATTCCACAACGTCGTGATAGGCGTTCAGCACGATCAGCATGGTGGCGTCGGAGGCCAGGCGCATGATGCCGCTGGTCTGCGATCTGCCATCGATAAGCATTCCGAAGCATCGCATCTGCGCATCGCCCCATTGATCGCCGGTGAGCGGTACGCCTGCAGGCGAGAGCCATTCGACATCGGTGACGTCGAGCGTGGCGTTGTGCTCGCCGCTCAGAAAGCGATTGCGGCGCAGCACGGGTAGCGCATGACGCAGCGTCGTGAGCTTGCGCACGAAATCGGCGAGCGCATGGCCGTCTTCGTCGATACCCTCCCAGTCGACCCAACTGATGTCGTTGTCCTGGCAATAGGCGTTGTTATTGCCGCGCTGCGTGCGGCCGAATTCGTCGCCTGCCAGCAGCATCGGCGTGCCTTGCGAAAGCAGCAGCGTGGCGAGGAAATTGCGTTTCTGGCGCTCGCGCAGCGTGCGGATTTCGGCGTCCTCGGTCGGGCCTTCCGCGCCGCAATTCCACGAGAGATTGTCCGAATGGCCGTCGCGGTTTTCTTCGCCATTGGCTTCGTTGTGGCGCTCGTTGTAGGACACCAGATCATGCAGCGTGAAGCCGTCGTGCGCGGTGACGAAGTTCACGCTCGACCACGGGCGGCGCCCGCGCCGGTTGAACTTGTCGCCCGAGGCGGCCAGGCGCGTGGCGAGATCGGCGGCCTGGCCTTCGTCGCCTTTCCACCAGCCGCGCACGGTGTCGCGAAAGCGGTCGTTCCATTCGCCCCAGCCCGGCGGGAAGCCGCCCACTTGATAGCCGCCGGGACCGCAGTCCCAAGGCTCGGCAATCAGTTTCACGCTGGAGAGAATCGGGTCCTGGCGGCAACTGTCGAGAAATCCTCCGCCTTCGTCGAAACCATACGGCTCGCGCCCGAGGATCGTCGCCAGATCGAAGCGGAAACCGTCGACGCCCATTTCCACCACCCAGTAACGCAGGCTGTCCGTGACCATCTGCAGCACGCGCGGATGCGAGAGATTGAGCGTGTTGCCGGTGCCGGTGTCGTTGATGTGATAGCGCGGGTTATCGTCGACGAGGCGGTAGTACGAGGCATTGTCGATGCCGCGAAACGACAGCGTCGGCCCGAGTTCGCTGCCTTCGGCCGTGTGGTTGTAGACCACGTCGAGGATCACTTCGAGGCTCGCCTGGTGCAGCCGGTCCACCATGTTCTTGAATTCGTCGATGGAACCGTGCGCGCCCACCGAATAACGCGGATCGGGCGCGAAGAAGCCGATGGTGTTGTAGCCCCAGTAGTTCTTCAGGCCGCGTTCGAGCAGGTAGGAATCGTTGACGAAGGTATGCACGGGCATCAGTTCGACCGAGGTGACGCCAAGGCCGCGAATATAGTCGAGCACCTTGGAATTCGCCAGGCCCGCGAAGGTGCCGCGATCGCCTTCGGGCACGTCGGGATGGCGGATCGTATAGCCGCGTACATGCGTTTCGTAGATCACGGCGCGCTCGCGCGGCACCCGTTCGCGCAGCGGGTGATGCCAGCTAAAGGTTTGATCGACCACGCGGCAGCGCGGCACGTAGCGCGCGCTGTCACGCGTGTCGAAGGACAGATCGGCGTCGGGGCTGTCGAGCGTGTAGCCGAATACGGCCGGATGCCATTTGAGCTCGCCCACGTGCGCTTTCGCATAAGGGTCGAGCAAGAGCTTGTTCGGATTGAAGCGATGACCGGCGTCCGGCTCGTACGGTCCATGCACGCGATAGCCGTAGATCGCGCCGGGTTCGAGATCGGGCAGGAAGACGTGGAAGATTTCGTCGGTGTACTCGGGCAGTTCGATGCGCTCGATTTCGCGCAGGCCGGTTTTGTCGAACAGACACAGTTCGACTTTGCTGGCGTTCGCCGAGAACAGCGAGAAGTTCACGCCGCGCCCGGTCCAGGTGGCGCCATGCGGAAACGGCTGGCCTTCTTCGATGCGGGTGGCGGTCTTCTTGCTCATGGTGGCTCGCTGGCGTGAGTGGGACGGGGGGGAGGGCGTCGCGCGGATTTCAGGCGATGCGGCGCACATCGGCGAGCGCACGGCGATGGCGCTGGGACGTGCTGGTGCGGCGCGACTTGGCCGCGGCGCTGAGATTGCGCGGCGCGTGCGCGCCGGGCTTGCCCTGTACGCCGGTCAGCGCCAGGTAAAGCTCGTGATAACGGGCGGCGCTCGTTTGCCAGCTCGAATCGCGCTGCATGGCGTTGCGCTGGAGCACGCGCCACGTCTGCGGCTGGGCGAAGGCGTCGAAGGCGCGGCCAAGCGCGTGAAAGAGGTCGCTGGCGCGTTCGCCGTCGAACAGGAAACCGGTGGCGTGGCTCGTGGCGCGCGGCGGGCAATCGATGATCGTGTCGGCGAGGCCGCCCACGCGCGAGGCCACAGGAATCGTGCCGTAGCGCATCGCGTAAAGCTGAGTGAGGCCGCACGGTTCGAAGCGGCTCGCGTGCAGCAGGATATCGGCGCCCGCATGCAGGCGGTGCGCACACGCTTCGTCATAGCCGATATGCAGGCCCAGCCGCCCCGGCCACGCGGCGGCCAAGCCGCGCAAGGTCTGCTCGATGGCGGCGTCGCCCTGGCCGAGCACCACGAACTGCACGCGCGGCCAGCGTGCGAGTGCGGCTGGTAGCGCTTCGCAGACCACATCGGCGAGTTTTTGCGCGCTCAGGCGGCTGCCGATCGCCACCAGCGGCGCGAACGGATCGACGCGCAGGCCATAGCTGTGCTGCAGGGCTTTCTTGCAGGCGTGCTTGCCCGCGAGATCGTCGTGACTATAGGGCTGGGCGAGCGCGGGATCGTCGAGCGGGTTCCACTGCGCATCGTCGATACCGTTGACGATGCCCGTGAGCTTGTGCGCGTGCGCGGCCAGCACGCCTTCCATGCGATTGCCGAAGTGCGGCGTGAGAATCTCGCGCGCGTAACGCTCGCTCACGGCGGTGAGGCGATCCGCATGGACGATGGCGGCTTTCATGAAGCTCAGCGTGTCGTAGAACTCGATGCTGCGCGGCTCGCGCGGCGCGGGCGCGAGCAGTTCGGACGGAATGCCCGCATACGGCGCGAGCCCGAGCGGATAGTTGCCCTGAAAGGCCAGGTTGTGGATCGTGAACACGCTGCGCGCCGAAGCGCCCGCGAGTTTCATCAGCAGCGGCGTGAGGCCCGCGTGCCAGTCGTGCGCATGCACCACGCGCGGACGCTTGACGCCGCGCACGCCGGTGGCAATGCGCGCCGCCGCAGCGGAAAGCGAGGCGAAACGCGCGAAGTTGTCGATGTAGTCGCGCCCGCATTCGTCCTGATAGAGCCCGCTGCCGCGCCCGGCGAACAGATGATCCATTTGCAGCAGCAAGACCGGCACGTCGGAATCGGGCATCGCGGCGCGCCAGAGCCGCGCGTCGCCGCCGGGCAGATCGCGGATATAGCCGAGCGGCGTGGGCGCGATCACGCGCTCGAACGCACATTCGTAGCCGGGCAGGAGAATCGAGACATCGACACCGCGACGGCGCAGCGCCATCGACTGGCTGCTGACCATGTCGCCCAGACCGCCGCTTTTCGCAAGCGGCGCGGCCTCGGCGGCGACCATCAACACGTTGAGAACGTTGGACGACAAGGTGACTCCCCCGGTGAGTGCAGGTGAACAACGCTTGATGAACACTTGATGCGGTTGCTGAACGGCGCGCGGAGGACGAAGCAGAAGGTGCGGTGGAGGCTGCCCGGCTCAACCCTTTATAGCGATAGCAAGCTTCGGGCCAATGGCGAGGGGCGTGATGCGCGAGAGATGTTGCGGCGCGGCGAAACGCTTATGGCGCAAGGTGTTCGCGCGATCTGTAAGCGTGCCGCGAGCGGCGGGGAGGGCGGCCGCGCGTCGCGCCGCGTGTAGCTTTGGCGTGACGCGCGTGCAGTTTTCACTCTGAAGCGTGCGGGCCGATGTGCGTGCTCACTTGACCGTCTGCACGACTTCGAAGCCTTCGAATTCCGGGTGGCTCAGATAGAGCGGGCGGCTTTGGCCCGCATTGCCCGCATTGCGGTGCGCGGCGCGGAAGGCGTCCGAGCGCGTCCAGTCGTCGAAAGCGGCGTGGTGCGCCCAGATCGTGTGGCTCGCGTAGAGAACGTGATCCTCGCGCTGCGGACCTTTGAGCAGATGAAACTCGATAAAACCGGGCACTTCTTTCAGATGCGTGTCGCGGTTCGCCCAGACTTCCTCGAACGCGGCTTCGGAGCCAAGGGCAACCTTGAAACGATTCATGGCGATATACATGCGGCAATCCTGTTAGAGCTGATCGGTGGCGGGAAGCCGCGCGCGGCGGGTGCAGCAGAAGGCCGGGCGCGCGGCGCTCACCGATTATAGGAGTGCCGCGTTTATTCCACCGGCAGCGCGGCAGGCATGCGCATGCGATAGAACGACAGCGCCTGGATCGCGAGGGTGCAGAAGATTGCGCAGCCATAGGCGACCACCAGATGCGTGCGGGTGAGCGCGAAACTCAGCACGAAGAAGAACGCCGCGAAGCCGAGCAGCCCCGTGACCATGCCGCGCATCACCTGCTGGGCGGCCGCGGCGCCGTTGGAACGATGTGCAAACACCGCGAGGATGATCGCCATGAACGGGAACGAGGCGATCACCCCGGCCACCCCCGCACCGACGAACGGAGCCAGCAGCGTCACGCTTACCACCAGCGCGGCGATCAGCACCATGCGCAGCGGCAGATCCCACCACGGCGCTTCGACGCGTGTGCTCGACGTTGCTGTGTTCGGCATGAAGTTGAGCGCGAGCGTGATGGCGATCAGCGCGAGCAGGAACAATAGCGTTTGCGGCAGGGCGCTCCATTGCAGCAGCGCGGCCACGATCACGAACGCGCCGCCTGCGCCAGTGAGTGCGAGACGCCAGCCCGACGACGCCAGCCGGCAATACATGAAGCAGAACGCTGCCTGTGCCGCCGTGGCGACGAGCGAGCCCGCCGTGGCCTGCGTGGCGAATACCGGCCCGTGCTCCAGCGCGAGAAACACCGAGATCGGCCCAGAAGTCAGCGGCATGCCGACCAGCAATCCGCCGACGGCCTCGCCCCAGCGGCGCACGGCGAGCGAAGCGGCCAACAGCAATAAAGGCGTGACGAAGAGTTTGAAAAGCAGGAGATCCATGATGGGCAAGCGGCGTTCAGTGAGTCTGTGATGAAGCGTCTTTGAGCCCAGTTTGGCGGCCGTCGGCGGGGCTGACAAACCATTTATCGTCATATAATGCGTGAGTTAAACTCACGCATGGTTCGAACGTGTTCGATCGGCTTCCCCCTTTGCAAACGCTGCGCGCCTTCGAAGCGACCGGCCGCCATCTGAGCATGACGCTGGCGGCTCAGGAACTGCATGTCACTCACGGTGCGGTTAGCCGGCATATCAAGACGCTCGAGGAGCATCTGGGCGTGGCGCTGTTTCAGCGGCTGACGCGCCGGATCGTGTTGACCGAGGCGGGGGCGGAGTTTCTGCTGGCGGTCACGCGGGTGTTGGGCGAACTCACTAAAGAAGCCGATCGTGTGCGCGGGCACGATGGCGTCGAGCGGTTCAAGATTAACGCCAGCGTTTCATTTGCGAATAAGTGGCTTGCGCCGAGATTGTATCGGTTCAAGGCCCGCTTTCCTGGGCTGGATGTTCATCTCGATGTGACCGATAAATTCATCGATCTGAATGAGGGCGAGGCGGATGTCGCTATTCGTTATGGTAGCGGGCGGTATCCGCGTTTGCTTGCCGAGCGGATTCTTGAGGAGACGGTGACGCCGGTTTGTAGTCCTGCTTATCGCGAGAAGATGCGTGGGTTGCGGGCGGTTTCGCAGCTTGCGGGGTGTACTTTGCTGCATGAGGGAGGGATGCTCGCGAACTGGGAGCAGTGGTTTGCGCTTGCGGGTGTCGAGAAGGTGCGCAGCGATCGTGGGCCTGCTTATAGTCATGGGAGTCTGGCGATCGAGGCGGCTATTCGGGGGGAAGGGGTGGCGCTCGGGCGGAGTGTTATCGTCGCCGATGATATTGCTGCCGGGCGGCTGGTGGCGCCTTTTCCGCATGTGAGGCTTAAGTCAGAGCGCGGGCATGATCTGGTTTATCGGATCGGGAGTCGGGATGATTTTAAGGTGCGGGCTTTGAGGGGGTGGCTTGCTGATGAAATTGAAGCGTTTCTGGCTGGTCTTTCTGATTAGTCTGGATTGCGAAACTTTGAGTTCGTGTCGGTCTTTGCCGCTGCAAAGAAAAGTAGGTGCCGCCCCGCACAGGGGCAACGCTAATAGACCGACACACGAACACAAGGAAATGCCAACCCGCACCACCAAAACTACTACGACAACAACAACTAAACCCCACCCTCACTCCACCCACCACCCAGCGCCTGAATCAACCGCACACAAGCCTCCATCCTGCGTCCCTCGATAACCACCGCGTCGCGTTCATCAGCAAGCGCGATAGTCTGCGAAGTCACCACATCCAGATAACTCACCGCACCCGCATTAAACCGATTAGTCGTCAGCACCAAAGCCTGCCTGGCGGCCAGCGCAGCACGCTGTTGCGTAACCGACTCATCCCCAAGCGCCTGAAGCGCCGAAAGATTATTCTCGACCTGTTCAAACGCAGAAAGCACTGCCTGCCGATAATCCGCCACAGTCCCGTCATACCGCGCAGTCGCCGCATGCAACGTAGCCGTACGCTTGCCGCCATCGAAAATCGTGCCAACGAGTTGCGGCCCAAGTGCCCAGAAAAGACTCGGCGCACTCAACCACGGCGAAAAGACCGAACTCTCCAACCCAGCGGTAGCACTCAACACAAGATCCGGAAAAAACGCCGCATGCGCAGCACCAATCTGCGCATTCGCCGCCGCAACGCGCCGCTCGGCCGCCGCGATATCCGGCCGCCGCTCGATCAACTGCGACGGCAACCCAGCCGGAATCTCCGGCAAACGAAACCCGCCCTGCGCCCCCGAAACAGCCGGCAATGAAAAAATCGAAGCCGGCTCGCCAATCAGCGTAGCGATCGCGTGTTCCATCTGCGCACGCGCCACATCGATATCGCGCGCCTGCGTGCGCGTACTGTCGAGTTGCGCCTGCGCCTGCGCGACTGCCGAGGCGTCGATTGCACCATTACGCAACTGATCCTGAACAATCGATAGCGCACGCGAATAAGCCGTCACGCTATCGTCGAGCAGGCGCTTTTGCGCATCGAGCGAGCGCAAGCTGAAATAGTCCACCGCCAGTTGCGACGTCATCGAAAGCCGTACCGCTTCCAGATCGGAGGCGCTCGCCTGGGCCGTCGCGTTCGCGCTCGTGACTTCGTCGCGAATACGCCCGAAAACGTCGGGCTCCCACGTCGCCGTCACGCCCATGCTGTAATCGGGAATCGTCTTGCCCGCAAGCGACGATCCCTGTTTGTTTGCCGATGTGCGATAGCGATCCTGCGCCACGCCAGCGGTAATCGTCGGCAGAAAACCGGCACGCTGATAATCGGTGCTCGCGCGCGCTTCGTTCAGATTCGCGAGCGCTTTGCGCACGCTTTGATTCGATACGTCGATGCGCGCTTCGAGCGTGTTCAGTTCAGCGTCGCCAAATACGGTCCACCACGCGCCACGCGGCGCGGCATCGGCGGGCGAGGCGGGTTTCCACGCGGCGTCCGACGTTTCGCCCGCATAGTGCGTGGGAATCTCCACTTTGGGCGGCTGATAGGGCGCGGTGGTCGAGCAGGCGGCAAGCGCAACGGCAATCGCCATTGCGCCTGCACGCAAGGTGAATCGGAAGGCGTTCATGATTGCGCCGCCTTCGTCGTGGCCGCGATGCTCACCGGTTCGCCGTTGCTGATGCTGTCGCCGGGATTGTCGATCACGCGGTCGTTGGCGCTTAGGCCCGAAGTGACTTCCACATGCGTGCCGAAGTCGCGCCCCAGATGCACGGGTTTGAGCAACACCTTGCCAGCGGCATCGACGGTTGCAACCGTTACGCCATCGGCGCGAAACAGCAAGGCCGTCACGGGCACATCGAGTGCGGGCGTGCTGGTTTTCAACGCGAGATGCGCCTGCACATAGCCGCCTGGCAACAGCGCGCCGTCCGCATTGTCGACATCGATTTCCACGCGCAACGTGCGGCTGGTCGGATCGATTGCGCCCGCGCTGCGCGCCACGTGCGCAGTAAAGCGGCGGCCCGGATATTGTTGCGTCGTCAACCACGCTTCGGTGGCGGGCGTGACGTCGGCGGCATCGTCCTGCGGTACATCGACGAATACGCGCAAGGTCTGTGTCTGCGAGAGATGGAACAGTTCGTTCGTGGACGACGGCGCGCCCGGCGTGCCGCCTGCCGTAACGAGTGCGCCCACGTCGACGTCGCGAGCCGTCACCACGCCATCGAACGGCGCCGTGACTTTTTCATACGAAACCAGTTCGGCCAGTCGCGCAACGTTGGCCTGCGCGGCCGCGAGCGCGGCCTGTCTGGTCTGCATGTCGCTGACTTTCGCGTCGGCGTCCTGCTGCGCGACGGACTGGCTGGCCAGCATCGTTTGCCAGCGCTGTGCGGTGGTTTTCGCGTAGTTGTAGGCCGCTTGCGCGGAAGCTTCGTCGGCCCGTGCTGCGCGCAGTTGCGCGTCCAGATCCGGCGCGGCGATATCCGCGAGCATCTGGCCCGCTTTCACATGCGTACCGATATCCGTGTACCAGTGCGCAATGTAACCGCTCGTGCGCGCGTAGATCGCGGCATCGGCGAAGGGCGTGGCGGCGCCTGGCAGCACGAGGTCCTGGCTCGCAGGCGCGGGTTGTGGACGCACCACGGCAACGGTGAGCGTTCTTTGCGTTGCAGTCTGCGCGGCGAGCGCGCGGCTCGCCTGCAATCGCGGGACGACGCCCGCGGCCAGCAGTGCGA
Organism: Paraburkholderia sp. J69-1; assembly: GCF_905220255.1. Lineage (NCBI taxonomy): Bacteria > Pseudomonadati > Pseudomonadota > Betaproteobacteria > Burkholderiales > Burkholderiaceae > Paraburkholderia > Paraburkholderia sp. J69-1. The sequence continues at coordinate 157,609 of NZ_CAJMZG010000020.1, forward strand.
GGGCAAGCGCGGCGAGGGCGAATGCCGCCTTGCGGCGCGGCGCAGGAGTCTGTTTTTCGAGGTCGTTCATGATCGGCGATGTGATAGGCGTGAATTCGGAATGCGTTACTGTTCGGCGTCGGCTGCTTCGGGAGATGCCAGTTCGGCGCGCTCGTCGTGCCGCTGCTTGCGCCGTGCCAGCCAGCCGTGCGCGATGGCAAACACCACCGGCACGAACATGAGTGTCGAGACCGTGCCGCACGCCAGCCCGCCGATCACGGCGCGGCCCAGCGGCGCGTTCTGTTCGCCGCCGTCGCCGAGTCCGAGCGCCATCGGCAGCATGCCGATCAGCATCGCCAGCGCCGTCATCATCACCGGACGAAAACGTGAGAAGCCGGCCTGTTCGGCAGCATCGAAAGGCGAGAGCCCTTGCGCGAGCTTTTCGCGCGCCGCCGTGACCACCAGAATGCTGTTCGCGGTGGCAATGCCGATACAGAGAATCGTCCCGGTCAGCGCGGGCACGCTGAGCGTGGTGTCGGTTGCGAACAGCATCCAGACGATGCCCGCGAGCGAGGCGGGCAGGCCGCTCAGAATCACGAGCGGATCGAGCCACGACTGGAAATTCACCACCATCAGCAGATAAACCAGTGCGACGGCGAACGCGAGACCAATCAGGAGTCCAGAGAAAGCTTCGTGCATGGCCTGAACCTGGCCGCGCATCACGATCGAGGAGCCGGGCGGCAGTTTGGCTTTTTCGCTGTCCACGACCTTGGCGATATCGTTCGCGACCGATCCCAGATCGCGTCCCTGCACGGCGCCGAAGATGTCGAGCACCGGCTGCACGTTGTAATGCGAAACCACGGCCTGCTGCGTGGCGCGCGAGAACGTGCCCAGCGAGCCGAGCAGGTTCTGCACGGGCGCTGCGCCGCCAGGGCTTTTCGCGCTGGTCGAGGAACCCGTCAGCGGCAGATTCGACAGCGCCTGCAGCGAATTCATGTCGTACTGCGGCATCATCACCATCAGCGGATAGCTCACGCCGTTCTTCGGATCGAGCCAGAAATTGGGCGTCGTCTGCGAACTGCCGGAGAGCGCGATCAGCAGATTCTGCGCGACATCGCGTTGCTGCATGCCCGCCTGCATTGCCCGGGTGCGATCGACATCGATATTGATCGCGGGCGCGTCGCCGGGCTGCTGGATGCGTGCGTCGACCAGACCGCGCACATGGCGCAGCTTCGCGAGCAGATCGTCGGCGACCACGCGATTCGCGGCGAGCTTGTTGCCGACGATCTGGATGTCGATCGGCGCGGGCAGGCCGAAGTTGAGAATCTGGCTGACGATATCCGCCGGCAGGAACGCGAACGTCACGCCCGGAAACGCCTTGGGCAACTGCTTGCGCAATGCGCTGACGTATTGGGCCGTCGGGCGATGGCCCGGTTTGAGCGAGACCATCACGTCGGCGTCACCTGCGCCAATCGGGTCCGACGAATCGTAGGTCAGGTTGATGCCGCTCACCGGCACGCCGATGTTGTCGAGCATCGCGCCTTGTTCGCTCGCGGGGATGATGCCGCGAATCGCCGCTTCGACCTGGTCAGTGAGACGCGCCGTCTGCTCGATACGCGTGCCCGTGGGCGCACGCAGATGCAGGCGGATTTCGCCGGTATCGACACTCGGGAAGAAGTCGCGGCCGGTGAAGTAAAGCAGCGACATCGAGGCGACACAGCAGGCGAGAAACATCGGCACGAAGCGGCGACGTTGTGCGATGGCGCGCGCGAGTGTCGCGCGATAGCCCAGACGCAGCATTTCGAAACGGGCTTCGAATGCGGCCTGGAAGCGCTGCAGGCGTGCAACAAGCGCGTTTGCGGGCCGCGCGCTGCGAGTGCGTGGCTTGAGCAGATAGAGCGCCAGCGTAGGCACCAGCGTGCGCGAAAAGAAGTACGATGCGGCCATCGCGAAGATCACGGCTTCGGCCATCGGCACGAACAGATAGTGCGCGACGCCCGTGAGCATGAACATCGGCGCGAACACGATGCAGATCGACAGCGTGGAGACGAAAGTCGGCACGGCGATTTCGCCGGAGCCATTGAGGATCGCGTCGTAAAGCGGCTCGCCGTTTTCGAGGTGATGGGTGATGTTTTCGATCGCGACCGTTGCGTCGTCAACGAGTATGCCGACTGCCAGCGCGAGTCCGCCCAGCGTCATGATGTTGATGGTCTGCCCGAGCGCCGAAAGCGCGAGGATCGACGTGAGCACGGCCAGCGGAATCGACACCGCAATGATCAGCGTCGCGCGCCAGCTACCCAGAAACAGCAGGATCATCAGCGCGGTGAGGCAGGCTGCGATCAGCGCTTCGCGCACCACGCCGCCAATCGCCGATTTCACGAACACGGATTGATCGCCGAGCGGCGTGATCGTCAGCGCCTTGGGCAAGCCCGCCGAGATATGCGGCAACATCGCCTTGACCTGACCGATGATCGACAGCGTGGACGTGTTGCCAGTTTTCTCGACCGTGAGCAGCGCCGCGCGCTTGCCGTTGCTGCGCACGATATTGGTCTGCGGCGCGTAGCCGTCGCGCACGTGGGCCACGTCGCGCACATAGACCACGCTGCCGCCGACGGTTTTCACCGGCAGATTGTTGAGCGCGGCGATGGAATCCGTGCTGCCGTTCATCTGGACGTTGTATTCGCGCGCGCCGATCTTCGCGGTGCCGCCGGGCAGGATCAGGTTCTGCGCGTTGATCGCGTTGACCACGTCGAGCGGCGCGAGACCCTTGGCCTGCAGCGCGTGCGGGTCGATATCGACCATGATCTGCCGCACCTTACCGCCGAACGGCAGCGGCACCGACGCGCCCTGCACGGTGGCCAGCTGCGTGCGGATAAAGCTGTTGCCGAGGTCGTAAAGCTGCTGTTCGGCGAGCGTCGCGCTGGACAGGCCGAGTTGGAGGATCGGTACGGTTGAGGCGTTATACGTGATGATGTTCGGCGGCAGCGTGCCGGGCGGCAGCACGCGCAGGATCGACGCCGAATTGCTGGCGGCCTGCGCAATCGCACGGTTGATATCGGCGCCCGGGTGGAAAAACACCTTGATCACCGACACGCCGTTGAGCGACTGCGATTCGATGTGCTCGATATCGTCGACGTCCGAGGTCAGCGCGCGTTCGTAGTTGGAGGTGATGCGCTGCGCCATATCCTGCGCCGAAAAGCCGTTATACGACCAGACGATGCTGACGACCGGGATGTCGATATTCGGAAAAATATCGGTCGGCGTGCGCAGGATCGCGAGCGGGCCCGCGATCAGGATGAGTATCGCGAGCACGGCGAAGGTATACGGGCGGCGCAGGGCGAGCCGGACAATCCACATGACGAACCTGTTTGAGCGTGATGGCGCGCTGGCCAGCCATCGACAGGCAGTCGAGGCAGACATGCGCGCGCGGCGGTATGGAGGTTCGCAGTCTGCGGGTGCGGGCTTTGCCGGAGGGTGACCGTTGGATTACGAAATTGATATGTTGGTGTGGGGCCGGATGGGCAGTGTGAGCTGGCAGCCGGCTAGCGCGGCGTGCCGAGCGTGCCGAGCGTGCCGTGCTCGATGGCGGCAAGAAAGTAATGGAGCTGCTGGAGTGTCATAGGCTTCGCATCACATCGAGGATGCTGAGATCTGCACTCAGCGGGACGCTCCTGTCAACCGTATTCAAAAATTCGCGGGCATCGCGCTGCCATGGGGGGCTGGCTGCCTGCGCGATGTCCGCTGCGTCGCTTCAACCGCGTGCCAGATGGGCCGCGATCTGCTGCACGGCCAGCCATGTGTCGATACCGAGCAGATCGATCGCCTCGGGTGTCGACGACTGTTTGACGATCACCACGCGCGCCGCGAAATCGACCACCAGCATCTGCCCGTGCACGCCTAGCGCGACCAGTGCCTCCCCATTGCGCACATACCATTGGCTCTTGTACGACAGCCCATGGAACGGCGCGAAGTCTTCGTTGCGCGCGAATTCTTCGACGCTGCCACCGGCGAGCAGCGTGTCGATCACCGCTTGCGGCAAGACCTGACGGCCATCGACCTGACCGCGATCGAGCAGCATCTGGCCAAAGCGTGCGATATCGCGCAGCGTCGCGCTATAGCCCGCGCCCGCCACGTTGCGGCCCAGCGGGTCGGCGATAAAGTAGCCGTCGCGTTCGCAGCCGAGCGCCTGCCAGAGCCGCTCGAGCTGCACGTGGCAGGCTTCGCCGGTGGCGCGCTCGATGACCCAGGCGAGCGCTTCGGTGGTGGCCGTCACGTAGTGAAAGAAGCCGCCGTGCCCGCCGCGTTTGCGCAGGCGCGGCAGGAAGGTGTAGAGGCTGTCGAGGCCTGCGTATTCGGGCGGCAGCGGATCGCCTTCGGCGAGCGGTCCCGGCGTCAGACCGCAGGCGTAGCCGAACTGCGAGCTTTCCGAGGTGGCGTCCGCATAGTCTTCACGATAGTCGATACCCACGGCCATATCGAGCAGATGGCGCACCGTGGCGTCGCCGAATGCGCTGCCGCGCAGTTCCGGCACGTAGTCGCCGGCGAGCTTCGTATCGTCGAGACGACCATCGTGCACGGCCGCCTGACCGAGCGTGCCGATCAGCGATTTCGTCACGGAAAACATGATGTGGCGCTGCTCGGGACCATGACCGTTTGCGTAGTGCTCGTGCACGACGCTGCCGTTGGCCAGCACGAGGAAGCCGTCGGTGCAGGTGGCGGCGAGATGTTCCGCGAGCGGCACCTGTGCACCGCTCAGGCTGCGCAGCGTAAATGCGTCGAGTGCGTGCGTCGAGCGGATTTCCAGCGGATGCGCCGCGCGGGGCGCGCGCACCGTGATGGTGGGCAGCAGGCGGTCGATATGCTGGAAACCCCAGCGGTTATACGGCGCACGCATGAAATTCGAGCGCTTCACGCGCGCTTCGGGCGCGGGCGGAAAGCCGGCCATCAAGCCCTGTTCGTGCCAGCTACGCGGCGGTTCGGCACGCGCGGCGGCGTAGGCTTGCGGTATCAGGGCGACGGGATCAAACGGCGGGTTCGGCATGGTGTTCTCCAGATTGTTCAAGTCAGAATGCGGTCGATTGGGCGTGCTACTGCGCGGCCAGCGGATCGGCGCGTAGTGGCTGTTTGAGGATCGTCGCCGGGCTGGGGCGTTCGGGCGGCGCGACGACGTCCGGCAACACACCCAGCACCAGTCGCGAGGGCGGCGTGCGATCGTGCAGCACGGTCACGCGATCGGGCGTGCTAATGCTGTCGAAGCCGTAACCGCCCGTGCGGCTGGGCGTGTCCAGCCAGATGCGCAAGGCCGAGCCGCTGCGGAAGGTGTGCGAGAACGGCACGATTTCGACGCGGGCAAACACCGCCTCGTGCGGATAGAGCGGCGCGGCGGCGTCGCCGCGGTCGATGTGCCAGGGGCGTAACTCGGTGCTATGGCGCTTGTCGAGGGCGCGCAGCGACAGGCGCAGCCAGCCGCGCTGCACGTACATTTCGCGGCCGTCGGCGAGCACTTCGGTTAGCGTCACCTGAATGTCTGCGTCCGGGCCGTTTTCGAGGGATAGCCAGAGGTCGACGCTGGCCGGGCCCAGGGCGGTGAGCGAGGCGTCCAGCGGCGCGCTCGTATAGGCGAGGCTGCCGCTGCGCCAGCCGGCGGGCTGGGCGCCCCAGGCGTCGGTGTCGTCGTCGCGATTCACATCGGGGCCTGGAAGGGGAGACAGGTAGCTGCGCGATGGCGGGTTGGTGTCGTGGCCGTCGCTCAGGCGGGCGTCGCCGGAAAGCATCCAGGCGCGCGCCAGCGTATGCGGGTGGGCGTGCGGCCATCCTAGAGTCCAGCCGGGCGCGGCGCGGTCGTCGCGCGTCTTGCCTTCGCCGTGTTGATCGAAAGCGTCTTGCCATAGCTGCAGACGCGGCTGATGCGTGAATGCCTCGGGATCGCCTTTCACGAAGCGATCGTAGAACGCCAGCAATGTGCGATGAAAATGCGCGCTGCGATACATCTCGTGCCCGCCGTTCGTGCGCACGAGCCAAAGCAGATCGGCGCGCAAGGTCTCGTGATAGTAACCTTCGCGCGACAGCACGGCTTCGTCCTGCCAGGCGAGAAACGATAGCGTGGGCACCGCAATGTCGCCGGTTATCTTGCGCAGCGCGCGCTGTTCCTGCCACGCATCGCTTTGCTGGCGCGTGATGACGTAACGTGGCAGCGAATGCGCGAGGAGCGCGGCGCGATTGCGCTCGAGTTGTGCGAGGCCTTCGCGATCTTCTTCGGCGCGCGCGCTCAGTTCGACGGCATGCCAGCGATCTAGCAGATAGTCGTGCCAGTGCGAGGCGAACGCAGGCGCAAATACGCCGCCGGGTGCCCAGCTATCGCGGCGCGGATCGCCCAGCGTCGCGCCCGGCGCGATGGCGCGCAACGCCGCAGGACGCTGCGCGGCCGTGGCGAGTTGCGACATGCCTGCCCACGACCAGCCGCTCATGCCGACGGCGCCGTTGCACCAGCCCGCCGCCGCGATCTGCTCGACGACATCGCGGCCGTCTTCGCCATAGTGATGGCCGAGAAAATCGAACTGGCCTTCCGAGCAGCCGGTGCCGCGTGCACTGACGCCAACCACGGCATACCCACGCGCGACGAGCGCTTCGTCCAGTTCGATCGAAAAGGTTTCGTTGCCGTCCAGATAGGCCTTGCCGCCGAGGCTGCCGGAATCGTAGCCGCTGTATTTAAGTATGGCGGGAAAGGCTTTTTCGGTGTTCGGCAGCAGCGCGCAATAGCGCAGCCGTGTGCCGTCAGACACGGTGAAATAGCCGGTGATGCGTGTGCCCCAGAAAGTGTCGGCACTGCGCGTGAACGTATGCGTTGTCATAGGAGAAGTGGTGGGTGGACCGGGTCTTGCTGCGTGACCCACCGAGTGTATTGAGGCGGCGCGCGGTAAATAAAGATTCGCGGCACCGGCTATGCCCGCACGGCCCATTTTGCCGTTTCGGTTCTATCCTTATCAATAATCAGGCATCCGAAACATACCATCTCGGCCCATGGCTTGCCGGTTGGACCAGGTCGCGCGATTTTCCGCCTCGTATGATCGATTGCTCATGCAACCTACTTCTATCGTCTATGAATCTCACGTTCTCTTTTGAAATCCGCGTGGATATTGCGCCTTCCATCGACACGCACACGCCGCGCGGCAGCGGCGGCTTCGTGCCGATCACGGGCGGCACGGTCAGCGGCCCGGCATTCAACGGCGTCGTGCTGGGCGCCGGCGGCGACTGGTTCCATAACCTCGATGCCGAATGCTGTCATGTCGATGCCACCTATCTGCTGCGCAGCGACGACGGCGTGACCGTGCGTATCCACAACCCCGGCGTCTACGTGGCGAGCGCGGCAATCAATGCACGACTCGAGCGTGGCGAAGCCGTGCCAGGCGATGCGTATTACTTCCGCACGACGCCGCGTTTCGACGCACCCGAAGGCCGTTATGGCTGGCTCTCGCGGCGCGTCTTCGTGGCCGACGCGCGCGACGAGAATGGCCAGATCGTGATTCGCGTCTACGCGGTGGAGTAACGCGCGCTGCGCGCCGGGGTGGCGGCGTCGCGGCGCCACCGGCCGGGCGATGTGCCCGCATAGCGCTGGAACGCGTAGACGAAGCTCGATACATCGGCGAAACCGACTTTTTCGGCGATGAACGCGACCGGATGATCGCTCGTCGACAACAAGCGCATGGCGTGATCCATGCGCACGCGCGTGACGATCTCGCGCAGATTCGTGCCGTGTTCGCTGAGGTGTTTGCGCAGCGTGCGCTCGGCAATGCCCAGTTGGCGCGCGAGATCGGCTGGCCGCGCGACATCGGGCAGCGCTTTGGCCACCAGATCGCTCACGCGGCGCACGAGCGATTCGTCGGCGCGAAAGCGGCTCTGCTCATCGAGACAATACTGGTTCATCAGCGCATAGGTGCCGGGGTCGGCGAACACCGGCTCGATTTCAAGCGCATTGGCTTCGAAAACCAGCTCGGTCTGGCCGTCGTGAAATACCACCGGGCAGCCAATGGCCGATTCGAACAGTTCGCGCGATTGCGCCAGATGCGCTTCGCGCCGCACGCGCACTTCGCGCAGGAAGCGCGCGTCGGTGCCCACGATATAGCGGCAGAGCGTGGCCATCGATATCAGCGAAACATCCATGAAAAAGCGTTCGACCACGCTCGCGTGGTCTTCGGGCAGGAAGCGCCAGATGGCGTCCTGTGCGTCGAATTCCACCGCGACGTGGCTGCCCACGAGCGAGAAGTAGCGCACATGGGTTTCGAACGCCTCGCGTAGCGTGGGCGCGCACATCATCGCAAAACCCAGCACTCCGAAACTCGATGGCTTGCCGAATTGCGCGCCCGCGTAAATGCCGGCCTGATCGGAAAAGCCGCGCGCCAGACCATTGGCGAGCAGGCGCGCTTCCTGCCAGTCGCGCACCACGCGCGAAGTGTCGCTCAGGAGCGAGCGTGTGAGATGCGTGCCTTCGAGCAGGACTTCGCCGGAGGTGTCGTCGGCTTGCAGGATCGACAACATTTTGAGCACATCGGCGGCGGACGAGCGGCTCGCCCGGCGGGTTCGTTTCAGCATCGTTCGATCCAGAGTTTTTTGACGGCTTCGTGAATCAGCATAGCGGCCAGCCAGCCTGGAAATGTGCCATTTCGGCATCGAGTTTGTAAATACGGCACAAAAAAACATTGCGCGTCCGTGCGGCGTTCTCGCTGGCGGCGCTGTCCATTAACGTGTTTTCCCGAGGTTTGCGGGCGTTGCGGGTTGCCGGCGTTCATGGTTTTCCCGCATGCCGCCAGGCGTCGCCGTACCACGCACGGAAATTACGACCGCACACGCCCATCGCTTGCCGCGTCTGGAAATTGGCGCACTCAGGCCGACCGAATAATCGGCAACCGGAACACAGGCCGATGTCATCGCATCGGCCCGCGCGTCGCAGCAACGCGAACGTGCAGTTCGATCCTGACACGAACCACTTTCATGAATGGGCAAACATGGGAAGCAGACGCAAGGTACGGGGAGGAGCAGGTTGGGTGGTCGCGGCAACGTGCATGGTCGCGGGGCCGTGCGCTCACGCGGAAGTGACGTTGTACGGCAATCTCGACGTGTCGGTGGACAACTTCCGCACGTCGGGCGCGCCCTCGGGCAACATCAAATCGACCACGGCGATGACGTCGAATATCTCGGACATCGGCATGCGCGGCTCGGAAGATCTGGGCGATGGCGTGAAGGCGATATTCCAGATCAACGGCATCGTCGATGTGAATAGCGGCAGCGGCTCGCTGGTGGACGGCGACAGTTATGTGGGGCTTTCTTCGGCAAGCTATGGCCAGTTGACGCTCGGACGTGGCCACACGCCGCTGATGCGCTCGACCGTATTGCTCGATCCTTTCGGCGACGGCTGGTACGGCGCGGTGGCCGCCTACGACAACATCATCGGCAGCAGCCAGGGGCTGACGGGCGGCGGCGGATATCCGTGGGACGTGGTGCAGTCGAACGCGATCCAGTATCAGACGCCCACGGTGTATGGCGCGGCGGGCTGGCTTTATGTGGGCTTTTCCAACAGCACCACGGCCAAAACGGTTTCGGTCGTGAGCGCGGCCGTGAACTATCTGTCGAACGGACTCTATCTGAGCTACGCGTTCGAACAGCACAACGGCTGGCTGCTGGGCGAAGGCGTGGGGTTCACCACGCCCGCAACGAGTTCGACCGATACCGATCATCGTATCGGCATGGGGTATCGCTTTGGCTCGAATCAGCTTTCGGCAATTGTCGAGCGGATGAGTTACGAACAGAACCACAACGAAAGCCTCAATCACTGGTCGATGCTGCTCGGTTATCTGCGATTCGTGGGGCCGCATGTGTTTCGCGCGTCGTATATCAAGGCGTGGTCGGAGTCGGGCAGACCGGATTCGGGCGCGCAGCAATTTGCGCTGGGATATGGCTACAACCTCTCGAAGCGCACGCAGGTCTATACGGCGATTTCGTATCTCGACAACCAGAAGCAGGCCAATTACAACCCGCTCTCGATGATTCTGAACGGCGCGTATACGCCCGCTGGCGGCCGCGCCGTGCTGTATTCGGTCGGCATTCACCATGACTTCTGATTCGATGTCGTGAATCATATGGATAACTAAGGAGAGTATTTTGGAAATGAAAACGACGCTCGAACCGCACGAAGGCGCGGCGCTCGACGCCACGCGCTATTCGGGCTGGACGCTGATGTCCATCATCATCCTCGGCGCGATCATTTCGCTGCCGGGCTTGATTGCCCCAGCGCTGGCCGTACAACTCGCGCAGCAGTTGGGACTGAGCGCTTCGCAGATCGGCGCGTACTTTTTTATCGAGTTGATGGCGTTCAGTTCGGCCGCCTTGCCCGCGCAGTTCTGGATGGGGCGTTTCGACGAACGGCGCGTGGCGCGGGTGGCGGCGGTGGTGTTCGTGGTGGCCAATTGCGTTACGGCGGCCATGCCGTTTCATCTGGGCGAGTTGCTGGCGCTGCGCTTCGTGGCGGGACTTGCGGGCGGCACGCTCGGTTTGCTGTGCATGACGAGCGCGGGCATGAGTCCGAATCCGGATCGCGCATTTGGTTTGTGGATTGTCGGGCAACTGGTTGCTGGCGCAATCGGTTTGTATTTTCTGCCGCAGCTGTTTGCTGTTTTCGGCCTTAAAAGCCTGTTTCTGTGTGTGGCGGCGCTGACCACGCTGGCGTTGCCGCTATGCGGCGCGTTCAGCAGCCGCTTGACGAAACCGGTGCGACGCCCGCGCGGTGCGGGTCGCGTACGACAAGCGGGTGCGCCGGGACGCGATGGCCGCTTTGCTCTGCTGGTAGTGAGCGCGGTGTGCGTGTTCTACCTCGCGATTGGCGCGGTCTGGTCGTTCTCCTCGCGTGCGGCGGCGGGTGCGGGACTGGATCCGATTCTCTCGGGAAAGATCCTTTCGATTGCGACGCTGATGGGGATTGCCGGCGCGATGACCGCTTCGGTGATCGGCGGGCGCGGCAGTCGCCGGCTGATTCTGGGCCTGGGTTACGGCCTGCTGATCGCCGCGCTGGTGGGGCTGTGTACAGGCCCGCATCTGGCCGGTTACGCCGTGTCCGTGTTCGCCTTCAAGTTCGCGTGGACGTTCGTGATTCCATTCGTGTTCGCCGTCGCGGCGAAAGAGGACGCGAGCGGGCGGCTGACTTCGGCGGTGGGTTTCATCACGGGCGTGGCGCTGGCGGTGGGGCCGCTCGTAGCAGGCGTGCTGCTCGACCATGGCGTGAGCTACGGCGCGTTGTGCGGCGGCGCGGCGGTGCTGTGCGCAATCTCGTTCCTCTGCATGCTGCTGGCCAACCGGCGCCTTGCCGGTGCGGCTTGATGCGATCGACCCGAAGCTACGCGAGGCAATCATGACAGCAGGACGAACGCTGCAAAGCGAATGGTGCATGCGCATCGACGTGCAATGCGGTGAGCCGCAGATGCTGGGCAGGACGCCGGGTGGTCAGCGCATCAATTTCCCGATCGTATCGGGCAGATTCGAAGGCGCGTCGATGTCGGGCGTGGTGCTGCCCAGCGGTTCCGACTTTTATCTGGAACGCGCCGATGGCGTGGGCGTGCTCGACGCGCGTTACACGCTGCAGACACGTGAAGGTACGCTGATCAACGTGTGTAATCGCGGTTTGCTCGTGATCGAGCGTTCGGCAGGGCCGGGCGTGTGGCCGTTGCCGCCCGAAGCGTACCGGTGCCGCTGCACGCCAGTTTTCGACGCTCCCGACGGCGAGTGCGACTGGCTCAATCGATCCGTGTTCGCAGGCACGATCGGCTATCCGGCCGTGGGCGAGGTCGTGGTGGACGTCTGGCGGCTGACCTGAATGCCGGATTGACGCGCTTCAAACTTAACTCGTTGCATACACAACCAGAACGACAGGAGAGGTGACCCATGCGCTTTTCTATCCGCAAGCCGATATGCGTGCTGACGCTCGCCGCGAGTCTGTGCGGCGCGGCCGCTGGCGCTAGCGCGCAGGACGGCGCGAGCACGCCAGCAGACGCGGAAATCGCGTCGAATGCCGCGCCGCTGACCAAAGCCGAACAAAGAAAGCAGGCCCGCGCGCAACGCAAGGCGGCGCGTAAGGCGGCGCGCGCGAAAAACGTCGCCGAACTGAACAAGCTCAAAGGGGCGGGCTACATCGCCGGTGGCGGACGCGATCTGGATTACCCGCAGAATATTCAGAAGGCGCAACAAAAAGAACTGAAAGAACAGAAAGCCGCGTCGGGCGCCGCAAGCCACTAGCCGCAGCGCCATCGACCCCACTATTTACACCCGGCAGTTTACTTTCTTATGGGATAAACTACACTGCATAGTCTACTTTCTGACGGAAGCCTTCCATGGCATCGATCCCTGATTTTCTCCGCCACGCCCTCGGTCTGAGCGCTGCGAACCGCTCGCGCGCCTTGTCGGGCGGCTCGCCGCAACATGACGGCGAGCGCTTTCGCAACGTGCAGCCGCGTCCGCAGGAAGGGCTGAAGAAGAGCCTCGGCATCATCTGGAATGTGCTGTTCCGCAAGCCGTCCGGCACCGTGCCGTCGGGCGCGCTGCCGATTCAGGCGCTCAGCCGCGCCGATCTGGACGCCGCGCCCGACCGCAGCCTCTACCGGCTCGGCCACTCCACCTTGCTGCTCAAACTGCGCGGCGGCTACTGGATCACCGACCCGGTGTTCGGCGAACGCGCCTCGCCGTTCAAGCGGCTCGGCCCGAAGCGTTTTCACGCGCCGCCGATCGCGCTGGCCGATCTGCCGCCCTTGCGCGGCGTGATCCTCTCGCACGATCACTACGATCACCTCGACCGCGAAACGGTGCTCGCGCTGGCCGCCACCACCGAAGTGTTCCTCACGCCGCTGGGTGTGGGCGACCGCCTGATCGAATGGGGTATCGACGCGAAGAAGGTGCGCCAGCTCGACTGGTGGCAGAGCGCGCAGATCGACGGCATCACGCTGACGGCCGCGCCCGCGCAGCATTTCTCGGGGCGCAGCCTGTTCGATGGCAACCGTACGCTGTGGGCCTCGTGGGCGATCGCCGACGACGATCTGCGTATCTTCTTCAGCGGCGATACTGGCTATTCGCCGCATTTTCGCGAGATCGGCGAGCGTCTGGGGCCGTTCGACGTGACGCTGATGGAAACCGGCGCGTATGACCCGCAGTGGCCGTATGTGCATATGCAGCCTGAGGAAACGGTGCAGGCACATGTCGATGTGCGCGGCCGCTGGCTGCTGCCGATTCACAACGGCACGTTCGATCTGGCGATGCATCGCTGGCAGGAGCCGTTCGAGCGCGTGACGGGGCTGGCGGTGGCGCGTGGCGTGACGCTGGCGACGCCGCGTATCGGCGCGCGTTTCGATCTGGCCGATCCGCAGCGCGGCGAGCGCTGGTGGCGTGAAGCCGAAGACGAACAACTGGCGCAAGGCGGCCGCAAGCGCGCTGGCTTGTGCCGGCAGGCGGGCGTCTGATTTCGGAATTGTCGAGATCGTAGAGGTCAAGGCGTGCGCATGGCCGGCGCATGCCACGCCGCCTTAAGAGAAATCCGCGGGACACTCCGGCACGCACGTCCAGTCCTCGCGCGCTGCGCAGGCAACCTGGGCGCAGGGCAGCGGCCACGCGTGTGCCGGTCTGGCTGGCGGATCGATTGCGCTCGATCGCAGGCTGCCGCCGGCGGTGGCCCTCGGTGGTGTTGTCGTGACGTGTAGCCGCCAGCCCGGCGCAGGTCTGCGCGGTGGCCGGCCGGTTGCGCGCCGGGCGGCTCCCCTGTGAGCGCGCGCAGCGTCAGGCTCCCGGCTGGTCACCGGCGCGTGAGTCAGCGCGCGCCAGAGTGTCCCCCGTCTTCAAGCCTGGCGTCTCTCCGTCACCAGGCGCGAGCCACGATAGCCGGTTTTTCTGCAGACGATTGACCGTGCGTCTCAGAAATCGCCGCGTCGATCGGAAAATCGCTCCATCGATGCCGGATGCGGACTCAATCCGTGCCCGCGCCGCCCTGGCCGCTGCTCGGCCCCAGATGCAGTTCATCCCGGAAAGCTTCGTTGACGTCGCAATAAGGGCGGCTCGCGATGCGCGACTTCTTCCACTCGAAATACATGCGCGGACGGCCCGCGCTGCCTTCGTCGTTGCTGGTGAGCACGTAGTAGTCGAAGCGCACCTTGGCCGGATCGGCGTAACTCTCGCCCATTTCGCGCGTGGCGGTGACGAGCGAGGTCGATTTGCCGTCGGCCGTGCTGACGAGGCGGAAGTCGCGCAGCAGACAATCGGCACCGCCGCTCACGACGATCTCCAGATGCTCGGGCCTCGCGGAATCGTGATCGAACACCGGCACGATGTTCCACGCGCCGGGCTTCGCGCCGCCATCCTGCATGTACAGCGTCACCACGTCGAAGCCGTGCGCGTTGAAGTTCTCGCGCCATGCCCGCACGGCCATCGCCCGCTGGCCTTGCAGCTTGAGCGCGGTGATGCCGTTGTTCACCGGAATCACCCGGGCGCTTTCCGTGGCGGGAGCGGCGTAGGCAACGGCGCAGAAGGCCAGAGCGAGAGCGGGCAGGACGGACTTCATGAGGGCAGCGGCCAGACGTGGGTAGGTTGAAAGGAGGGCGATTGTCCACGAAAACCGGCGCCGCGTCGCGCCTGATTCGCTGTTGATCCGTCGTGGCGGCGACGCGTGTCATTCGTACAACACTCCAACGTTCGCCGACAGAAACCTTTCAAAAAATAATGCGCTTTGCTACCATGCGGCCCGTATGGAATGAGAATACTTCTCATTGTCATTCTGGGGCGGGAGGCGCCCCGATCCCTGGCCGATATGAACAATCAACAACTCGCACGCCGCACGGAGCGCACGCTCGCCCGCCCTTTGCAGATCGCTGTCTGGCTGGCCTTTGCCGCCGCCGCACAATCCGCTTTCGCCCAATCCGCCGCCGCTGACGCGTCTGCAAACACCGCTGCCGCGCCCGCGCTTTCCGCGAGCGGCGCTTCGGCCACGAGCGGCAAGGAACAGTCGTTGCCCGCCGTCAAGGTGAGCGCCCAGAACGTGGACGACACGCCGCTGCACCTGAACACGCCCGTTTCGAACGGCGCGCTCGGCACGCGTTCGCAGATCGACACGCCGTTCTCGACGACGGTGGTGACGGGCACGGATCTGGCCGACCGCCAGGCCAACAAGCTCGGCGATGTGTTCGCGGGCGACGCCTCGGTGACCGACAACAGCAACGCCTACAGCGCGTGGGCGACCTACATCACCGTGCGCGGCCTGCCGATCGACTGGCAGAACGGCTTCAAGATCGACGGCAATCCGTTCATTTCGTACGGCATCACGATGCCTTATGAAAACCTCGAACGCGTCGAACTGCTCAAGGGCGCGGGCGGCTTCATGTACGGTTTCGCGCAGCCGGGCGGCGTGGTCAACTACGTGACCAAAAAGCCGGGCAAGGACCCGGTGACGAGTTTCGATATCGGCTATCGCATGGACGGCGTGATCAGCGAGCACGCCGATATGAGCCGCCGCTTCGGCCCGGACGGCATGTTCGGCGCGCGTATCAACTACACGCACGAACAGGGCAAAACCTATAACGCGGGCGATATCAACCGCAATTCGGTGGCGCTCGCGCTCGACGGTCAGCTCACGCGCGACCTCGACGTGTATTTCAACGCGATCTATCAGACCAGCCGTTCGAGCGGCCAGACGCCGGCGATCTACATTCCCGGCAGCTATGTGGGCACCAGCCTGCCCGCAACCATCAGCGGCGGCTCGAATCTGCTCAACAGCGCCGGGCAGCATCTGAACACGAATCTGCAGCTCTACACGGCCGGTGTGAAATATCAGATCACGCCGGACTGGAGCTTCAATACGTCGGCGAGCTATAGCAAGTCGGCGCGCGACCGTAACGAGAGCACGCTCACGCTGGCCAACCAGTCGGGCGATTACTCCGATTACCGCTGGAATGGCGACGAAGGCCATCAGGACATCTACTGGCAAGGCACCTTCGAAGGCAAGGTGAAGACCGGGCCGTTCACGCATCAGATCGTGGCCGGCGCGTCGATCCAGCATCAGACCAACGATTACAACAACGCCGCCACCACGGCGGGCGGCACGCTCGGCTCGGGCAATCTGTATGTGCAGAACCCGTACGTCTTCTACTCGGGCAGCGGCCTGGAGAAGTACCGCGCGAGCGAGATCAACCAGAAGTCGCTGTTCCTGAGCGACACGATGCAGATCACGAGCCGCTGGTCGCTGCTCGCGGGTCTGCGTTACACGAACTACGATCAGGAAACCTTCGCGGAATCGGGCGCGACGACGGCTGCTTACGGCAAGAACGGCGTCGTTACGCCGACCGTCGCGCTGATGTACAAGCTCGATCCGCTTACGACGATTTACGGCAGTTATGTCGAGTCGCTGGAAGCGGGGCAGGTTGTTTCGGATATCTACGCAAATGGTGGATCGGTGCTGAATCCGCTGCGCTCGCGTCAGTATGAAGTGGGTATCAAGACCGAGCACGAACGCTGGAGCGCGAATGCGGCGCTGTTCCGCATCGAGCGCGGCGCGTCGTATGCCAATGACCAGAACGTGCTGATGCAGGACGGCGATTCGATCTACGAAGGTATCGAGGCGGGCGGCAGCGTGCGCCTGGGCCGTAGCTGGCAGGTGGCGGGCGACATCATGCTGCTCGACACGTGGTACGCGAAGGGGCAGACGTATAACGGCAAACGCGTGGCCGGTGCGCCGCAATTCACCGCCGCCGCGCGCGTGACCTATGACGTGCCGATGGTGCCGGGCCTGCAACTGGGCGCCGACGCGAAGTACACGGGCAACACCAGCGTGCGTCCGGCCGGCGATCTGGAGACGGGCGGCTATATGCTCGTGAACGTGGGCGCGAATTACATGACGCGCATCGGCGGGCATGATGTGACGCTGCGCGCGGCCATCGACAACATCACGAACCGCCGCTACTGGATGTTCCAGTACGACAGCTATATCGCGCCGGGCGACCCGCGCACGATCAGCCTGAACGCGAAGATCGACTTCTGATCTGGGCGGATGGGTTCGACTGATTTGCCAGTCGATCGCCATGACCATGAGAGCCGCACAGCGTTTTGATGACGCTGTGTGGCTTTTTTATTTCAGCGGCTTCACCGAAGCGCTGGAAAGCCAGTAGTTCATGTTGCCATGCGGACCGGCGATCAGGACCGCGCCGGGGTTGGGCACGCCGTCGTCGGTGATAGTACAGGCGATCGTGCCGTCGGGGATCATCGTGATCTGTTGCGCGGCGCTCATGCGCGCGAGCACATCGGCGTTGAGCGGGTAGAGGTGACTGAATACGTCGTAGCTGATGGCGCCCGGGACGTCGCCGATAACCCGGACCGGCGCGCCGTGCGGACACGACTGGGCCTGTGCGGCGGTGGCAAAAACTGCAATAGCGAGCGTGAGCGTGGCTTTCTTCATTATGTGATTGATCCGGCGAATTTGCGCCCGACTGCATCACGGCATGCCGGATTCAGTCGCGAGGTCGCGAAGAGATCGGGTAAGGAGAAAGCCGCAGTTTAACGAAGAACGCGCGCAAGAGGCGTTCATTTAGCCGTCTTCTCGCCGAGGACATCGGCGAGAAAATGCAGCACGTGTGCGTTGCCGCCGCGTTCCCAGGCATCGGCATGCGTTGCGCCCGCAACGACTTCGAGACGTTTGGGCGCTTTCACGGCTTCGTAAAGCCGCGTGAACTGCGCGGGCGGAATCACGCGATCGGCGTCGCCGCCGTAGATGAGCGTGGGCGCCTGTACTGCGCCGATCTTCGCGAGATTGTCATAGCGATCGCGCACGAACGCGCGCGTGGGCAGCCAGCGGATGCGCGCGGCCGCGACATCGGCGATGCTGGTAAAGGGCGCTTCGAGCACCAGCGCGGCAAGCGGCGTTTCGCTCGCCAGTTGCACGGCGACGCCCGAGCCCAGCGAAAACCCATGCACGACGACTTCGCGCGCATGACGGGCCGCGAAAGCCAGCGCGGCGCGGCCATCGGCGTAAAGGCCCGCTTCGCTCGGCCGGCCCGGCGCGCCGTAGCCGCGATAGGCCGCAAGCAGCACGCCATAGCCCGCGTCGAGCAGCGCGTGGCCGATGTGCGCGCGCTGATCCAGATCGTCGCCGTTGCCGTGGAAAAGCACGATCGTCGCAAGCGCCGGATTGGCTGGCGGCGCGTAGTCGCAGGTCAGTTCGACGCCGTCTGCGGTGCGTACGCGGATCGTGCCGATGCGGCTGTCCTTGCTCGTTCTGGCGATGCTGCGGCGCAAGCGCTCGTGCGGATAGATCAAGCGGCCTTGCAGCCAGCCGAGCAGAAGAATCGGACCGCCGATCAGGATCGCCAGGCCGAAAAAGCCCAGCACGGCTGCGAAATAGGGAAGCTGGATCACGATGGTCCTCGCGCGCGGACGAGTCGGGACAAAAAGCAGAATACGCGCATCGACTGATCCTGGCAGTCCGTCGCTATCGGTTGTCAGTTTTGAGCTATATAACTTGATTCCGCCGAACCCATACTACGCCGATCAGAAAATAATGTCGGCGAGACAGGTATGAGAAAGCAGGTAGACGGCGCGGCCGTCGCGATCATGGTGACCTTGTGTCTCATCTGGGCCACGCAGCAAGTGGCGATCAAGGCGGTGGCCGGCGACATCACGCCGATGCTGCAGGTGGCGTTGCGCTCGGGCGGCGCGGCAGCGCTGGTATGGCTGCTCAATCGTTTCGTGTTGCGCGAGCGCTGGCTGCCGGGCATCGGGCTGCGTTCCGGTCTGGTGGTGGGCGTGTTGTTCGCGCTGGAGTTTCTCTTTGTCGCCGAAGGGCTGCGGCGGACCCATGCTTCGCATATCGCCGTGCTGTTGTATACGGCGCCGATGTTCGCGGCGATTGGCCTGCACGTGAAACTGCCCGACGAGCGTCTGGCGCGTCTGCAATGGGGCGGGATTGCGCTCGCGTTCAGCGGCATCGCGATTGCGTTCCTTGGGCCGGCGCTGATGGGCGGCGGCACGGTGCCGGGCCCGGACTGGATGCTCGGCGATTTCATGGGTTTGTGCGGCGGTGTGGCATGGGGCATGACGACGGTGGTCGTGCGCACCAGCCGGCTGAGCGACGCGCCGGCGACGCAGACGCTGTTTTGTCAGCTGGCGTGCGCGTTTGTGCTGTTGGTGCCGTTTGCGTTTATCACCGGGCAGACAGGTTTTCATCCGACCAGTTTTGCGCTGGCGAGTCTGGCGTTTCAGACGGTGGTGGTGACGTTCGTGAGCTATCTGGTGTGGTTCTGGCTGCTGCGTAAATACTTTGCCGCGCGTCTGGGCGTGCTGTCGTTCATGACGCCGATGTTTGGGGTGACGCTGGGTGTGGTGTTGCTGCATGAGCATGTCGATGCGGCGTTTCTGGCGGGGTCGGCGCTGGTGCTGGCGGGGTTGTTGATCGTCAACGGGCAGGCGGTGGTGCGGCAGATTTTTGTGCATAGGGCGAGGGTTGGGGGTGGGGCGGGGGTGTGATGTTTAGCGCGAGCCTTGCGAAGCTCGCCGCTTTCGTCTGAACTATGTTCGTATTCCGAAGCATGCAAAACGTAATCGCGTGACTAGTTTCCGAGGTTACGTTCGATCGGCATTAAAAACGTTACGTCTGTGGCGTAACACGCATTGTCGATTCATTGACATAGTCATTTGCAAACGATTTAAAGCGCCAATGCCATCAAGACATTGAGCGCTTTCTTTCACTTCTTTCTACTGTCTTTAAAGGCGCGAATCGAAATTCGATTCGCGCTTTTTTATTGGCCTGGAACTTGCAATTATCGAGCGCCCGATCCAGCCATATACGAGCACGGCGCTACAGCGTTCGGCCCGGCACACAAATCAAGGCGACGCGCGACCACGCGATGTCGGGTATCCAGTAACCGTATAGAGCAAGAACGATCAGCGGTTTCCCGGGGGCACTGATTACACCTTTGACCAATCAGGTCGCGATTTCATCGCGAAAGGACTAATCATGGCTCCCTTCAAACACACTCTTGTTGCATCGGCGAGCGCACTTCTTTGGTGGTCGCTTGCGTCCACTGCGCAGGCGGGCGACACCACGTCCACGACGCCGACCACATCGACGATTCAAAGCGGCGGCTGGCCGATCGCAGGCGGGTCCGGGCCGGGCTACGCGTGGGCGGAAGGCTCGCTTCCGGGTAACGGATGGGGATTTTCGGGC